>CAYVPD010000355.1:0-1980 GCA_964453545.1 uncultured Gemmatimonadaceae bacterium | reverse complement strand
CCTCTTCGCGGCAGATCTTGGCCACGATCGACTCCTGCAGCACGTACATGGGCGAGCCCGCACGCGCTTCGGCGTCGTCGGGGTGGTCCATGCCGGTCACATGCAACGTGCCGTGTACGACGAGACGGACCAGCTCTTCTTCGAGCAACACCCCCTCATCGAGCGCCTGCCGCTCGGCCTGCCCTGCCCCGATGTAAATGTCGCCCACGACCACCGGGTCACCCGGCTGCCAGAGGGCAAACGAAATCACGTCAGTGACCCAATCATGCCCGAGATGGCGGGCATTGAGTTCGCGAATGTCTTCGTCGCCCACCAGGGCCACCGAGATCTCGGCCTGCTCGATCGAACGAGCCTGCAGCGCGGTCTTGGCCGCCTGCACCAGCAGGTCGTCGGCAAGACGGCCCTGGGCCAGCTCGAACTGCGAGGTGTCGACCGAGACATCGATCATGCGTTATCCCCCCGGTCGTCGGCACCATCGCCCTCAGGCTCGGCGCCGTCGACGTCAGTGAAAAGATCGATCGGGTCCGGCTCGGGGGCCTCGGGTGCTTTGGGCTGGGCCGCCTTGGGCTCAGCGACCTCGGGCTGGGCCGCGGGTAGCTGAGCAGCCGCTTGGGGCTGGGCCACCGGGGCCACCGGGGCCGCCTGACTGCGCGTGAGGTGCCGCGTCTGCGGGTAGTCGATGCGATGGTGATAGACCCCGCTCAACACCTTCACGAACTGATCTTTGATCAAGGCGATCTCAGCCAAAGTCAGGGGCGCCTCATCAAGCTGGGCATCGGCAATCTTGGTCTCGACGATGCTGTTGATCAGTTCGCGAATGCGCTCCGGAGTCGGCTCCTTGAGGGCACGGGTCGCCGACTCGACCGAATCGGCCAACATGGCGATGGCTGTCTCGCGCGACTGGGGCTTCGGCCCGGGATACATGAAATCGGCGACGTCGACCGAATCAGCGCCGTATTCTTCGACCGCCTTGTCGTAGAAAAACCCGATACGCTGGGTGCCGTGGTGCTCGCCGATAAAGTCAGAGACGACATGCGGCACCTTGGCCTCATTGGCCATGCGACGCCCTTCAACCACATGCTCGCGAATGATGGCCGCCGACATTTCGGGCTTCAGGCGGTCGTGGGGGTTGCGACCGTCGGGCTGGTTTTCGACGAAGAAATGCGGCTTGAGCATCTTGCCGACGTCGTGATAGTAAAGCCCGACCCGGCACAACAGCCCGTCGGCGCCGATCGCCGTCGCTGCGGCCTCAGCAAGGTTGGCCACGTTGATCGTGTGCGCGTAGGTCCCGGGGGCTTCCATGGACAGGCGCTTCAGCAGCGAACGATTCGGGTCAGCCCACTCCAGCAAGGTCTGGTCGGTCGTGATGTCGGTGAACCATTCAAAGACGGGCACAAAACCCATCGCGATGATCGCGCTGAATACCGCGTTGGCCGCAGCCCAGGCCAGAGCCAACGCTGCCTCGCTCGGATCTCGCGATACGAGCAAGCCGTGGGCCAGAATCGCACCGGCGTAGGCCGCGATGATGATGGCGATGAAGATCCACGTCTGCGCCCGTCGACGCACAGCCCGCACGGAAAGGGCGGCCGCGGCGCCTCCCATGAGCACGGTCAGGGTCACGTATTGGGCGTCGAAGCCGTACTGCTGGCCGGTGAGCACCGCGAGGGTCAGGGCGAGCATCGCAGCCAGCCGGCCATCCCAGAGTACGGCGACCGAGAGAGCAGCAAACGCGATGGGCAGGGTCTCGACCGCCCAGGCCCGGCTCGCAATGAGCGCCGCCGCAGCGATGTATACGGCGGTCAGGGCCGCGAGCAGCAGCAGCCAGCGCGGGTTGGCGTAGACGCTGGGCCTGAAGAACATGACCAACAGGCCGAGCACGCCGAGCACGAGCAGATTGCGTAGCCCCGAGCCGAGCCAAGGCAGCGGGCGAACGCCTTCATCTTCGAGCAGGCCCCGCTGGCGCAACTCGTCTTCATAGGT
>CAYVPD010000354.1:0-1997 GCA_964453545.1 uncultured Gemmatimonadaceae bacterium | reverse complement strand
ATCATCGCGTTACCACTTCAGCAGGTTGAAGGAATCGACGTTGACCGTCTCGAAGTGTCTGAAGATCGAGATGATGATGGCGAGGCCTACGGCAGCCTCGGCGGCCGCCACCGTCATCACGAAAAAGACGAAGACCTGTCCCTCGATGCCCACGGCGCGAGACAGCGCCACAAAGGCGAGATTCACCGCGTTCAGCTGCAGTTCGATGCAGAGGAACATGATGATCGCGTTGCGCCGCACCAGCACACCAAAAGTGCCGATGACGAAGAGGATCGCGCTCAGTACGAGTGCCTGTGACAGCATGTTCAGCGCCTCTGTCAGGAAACCCGGCGCTTGGCCAGGACAAGGGCCCCGACGATTGCGACCAGAAGGAGGATTCCGGTTATCTCGAAGGGCACGACGTAGGTAGTGAAGAGGGGTTCAGCGATTACACCGAGGGCGCCTTTTTCGGCCAGCGCCGCATCGATCGCATCACCCGCGGCCAGCGAGGCGAAGAGTTCGCCTTCACCCGACCCGGAGAAACGCTGCGCGAGCAGCCCCGCCATCACGCCCGAACCGACAAATGCCGCGAGGGTCCAGGCACCGCTCTTGAGATCGCGCTGATACTCGTGCCCGAGGTTCAGCAGCATGATCACGAACAAGAAGAGCACCATGATGGCGCCGGCGTAGACGATGATCTGAATCGCTGCAAGAAAGTGCGCCTCGAGCAGCACATAGATGGCGGCAACCGAGGCCAGCGACGTGACCATGAAGAGCAGGCTCGATACCGGGCTTCGCCCCAGCACCACGCCAAAGGCGCTTCCGATGGCCACGGCGGCGAACACGAAGAAGAGAATTTCGGCCACGAGGACTCCTATTCGGAGCGGGGATCGGAGGGATCCCACAAGAGGGTGGTCGGGTGATCCTGCTCCATCAGTCGGTCGAGGTCATAGACGAACCGATCACGCGAGAACTCGCCGTTTTCGAAGTGACGGCCCACGTGGATCGCCTCGACCGGGCAGACCTCTTGGCACATGCCGCAGAAAATGCAGCGGAATTCGTCGATCTCGTAGACGATCGGATAGCGGTTGCCCTGATCGTCTTCACCTCCGACGAGGCGAATGCAGTTGGCCGGGCAGACGGTCGGGCACAGGCCACATGCCACGCACTTCGGGCGTCCATCGGCGTGCACCTCCATGCGGTGCGTGCCGCGCCAGCGCGGGTGCAGGTCAGGGCGCTGCTCCGGGTATTGGAGCGTGACCTTGTCGGGCCGCACCATGTGCTTGAAGGTCAGCGCCATGCCCTTCAACGCTGCTCTCAGATACGACGTGCTGCCGGGAGCCGGCCGTCGTACCACTTTGACCTGAACTGCCATCGTCAGAATCCGGAAAAGGGAGGGATCGTAGACTCAGTCACCGGCGACTTCGGTCGGAAGATTTGCAGGCTGCCGGGTCGCCTCGACCACTGGCATGCGTACCGGGCGCGACTGCCGGGTCGGCACTGAAGCGCCCTTGATGATGCGGTCGCGATCGAGCACGAAGACGAAGCCGACCGTGCAGAGTGCACTGATCGCGGTAAGGACCAGGCCGAAGACGAAGCCGTATTCGACGCCGAGGTGATCGAGCACGAGCACCGTGCCCGAAACCACCATCACATAGGCCAGCGCCACGGGCAGCATGACCTTCCAGCCCAGGCTCATGACCTGATCGTAGCGGAACCGGGGCAGCGTCCAGCGCACCCAGATGTAGACGAACAAGAACAAGAGGGTCTTGAGCGCAAACGCCCCCAAGGTCGCCAGCGTCTTCCACCATGCAGGATTGGCCGCGATCGGCGCTCCGGCCGCGTCAAACCCGGCGATCAGCATGCCCTGATGCCAGAAGGCGTTGTCCCACGTGCCCGGCAGGTCCCACCCGCCGAAGAAGAGCGTCGCCATCAGGGCCGACGCCGTGACCATGTGGGCGTATTCGGCGATGAAGAACATCGAGAACTTCATGGCCGAGTATTCGGTGTGGTAGCCG
>CAYVPD010000353.1:0-2011 GCA_964453545.1 uncultured Gemmatimonadaceae bacterium | reverse complement strand
GAGGTGCACCATAGCTCTTCGACCTGCCTGACCTGAAACTTTAGCTCCAGCCTGCACTCGCCCCCACATGCTCGACACCTTTGACGAGTTGACCCTGAAGGCCGTGAGGGCCGCGCTGCTGAAGTTTTTTGACGCCCATCAGAGGGATCTGCCGTGGCGCGAAACCAACGATCCCTACGCCATCTGGGTGTCTGAGGTCATGCTGCAGCAGACACGCGTCGAGACGGTTGTGCCGTACTACCGGAACTGGCTTGAGGCGTTCCCGACAGTCCAGGCATTGGCGGCCGCCCCCGAAGCTGAGGTGCTCAAGCGGTGGGAGGGCCTCGGGTACTATTCGCGTGCCCGAAATCTTCATCGGGCTGCCGCTATGGTGTGCGAGCGATTCAGCGGATCGCTGCCTGACTATGTCGAGGGGCTGCGTACACTACCCGGTGTGGGCCCTTACACGGCGGGAGCTGTAGGGTCGATCGCCTTCGGGCTCGCCGCACCGGCGGTCGATGGCAACGTGAAGCGTGTGCTCTCTCGTCTGCTCGACGACCCCAGTCCAAGTGAGCGCGAGCTGGAGCGTCATGCGGCAAACCTCGTCGACCCGGACCGCCCTGGCGATTTCAATCAGGCCCTGATGGAGTTGGGGTCGTTGATCTGCATGCCGCGAAGCCCAAGGTGCGATGCGTGCCCGATCACCTCACATTGCCGCGCCCGAGCGGCCGGGACGGTTGCCGAGCGACCGCTACCCCGCAAGAAGGCTCCCACACCTCATCAAGACCTGGTCACGCTGGTGGCGGCTCGGAGTGCCAACACGAGCTCGGCGCAGCTGCTTCTCGAACGCCGACCAGAACAAGGATTGCTCGCGGGCCTATGGTCATTTCCAGAGGTCAATGCAGCCGTAACTGGAGCCCCGGTGCCCCCTGAAGCCGACGTCGTGGCGACGGCGCGAGAAATGGCGGCAGCGCGCGGTCTCACACATCGAGGTCCCCTTCAGCTGCTACCAGCTGTGGACCACGCGTTTAGCCACCTGCGTGTGACCTACCTGCCAGTGTTGCTGGGCGTTGATGACGCCCGTTTGCCCGATGAAGGACAGATCTGGGTCGACACGCGGGCACTCGACACTCTCGCCCTGCCGGTTGCGCAGCGTCGCATCACCCAGCTCGCGTTCGCCGCATTGATGGACTAGGGCAGCTCGACCAAAGCGACCGGCGCGGCCACCCTTCAGTTGTCGAACAGGTCCACGCCAAATGAGGGACCACCTGATGCGTCGTCGGCGTCATGGGGGGGTCTGCGGTAGCCCCCCGAAGCTGTACGACTGAGCCGACGCTGCGCGACCAAAGCTTCGAGCACGAGCTCGCAGGCCGCAGCCTTGACTCCGTCATCTGCCTTGGCCGACGCCAGACCGGTGTGCTCGACCAGCTCCAGCAGGCCCGGTACTGTCGCAAACCCTTTGATGCAAGCGGCGGCTGACGCGTCTTCTCCAACCTGCAATGCGCCTCCCGACTCGAAATAGTCGACAATGTCGTCGACGTCGACACCCCCGGCGCGCTGCTCAAAGACGCCCGCGGCAGCCGCAGCGATCAGTTCACGCGCGATCTTTTCGTGGCCGTGCATTTCACCCTCGTACTCGAGCTCCATCTTGCCGGTGATGGCAGGAAGTGCCGCATAGATGTCGACGACACGGGGCACTGCCTTTGACTCACTGAGCGCCAGCGCCCGGCGTTCGGCATTGGAGAGCACGGTCTCCATGACCGTGATCGGCATGCGCTGGCTGACCCCCGAGCGCTGATCGATGCGCTTGTCGTTGCGCGCAAGAAAGGCCACGCGCTCAATGATTTCGGCCACGAGTCCCGGCACCTCGGCCTCTGCACCCTCACGCTCCACCCATGCTTCTTGTGCCGTGACGTCCATGCCAAGCTGCACCGACTTCGGGTAGTGCGTGCGAATCTCGGCGCCGATGCGGTCTTTGAGCGAATCCGAACTGAACCCGCCGAACACGACCGAATGCACCGCCCCGATCCGC
>CAYVPD010000352.1:0-2013 GCA_964453545.1 uncultured Gemmatimonadaceae bacterium | reverse complement strand
CTTCGACATCGAGGTCGCCGTTCCGCCCTTCACCACGCAGGGGGAGTGGAAGTATCGTGGCTGGACCGGCGGGTTTGGCATGGGCCTGAATGTCGGCAGCTTCGGCAGAGTCGCTGCGACCTATACTTGGTCGAGTGTGCTTGACGCAGTACCGACCGAGGCGACCGAGGGGGAAGGGCGCTCCTATGCGATGCCCAGCGACCTGCGGGTCGGAGCGTCCGCGATTCTTGCGCCAGGCCTGATGATCGCGGGCGCCTTCGAGCGGGCGGCGTGGTCGGTCGTCGACGGTGACCTCATCACAGCCCGCGCCTCTGATGCGATGGCATGGGGAGGCGGGCTGGAATGGCAGCTCTTCTCGATCTTCGGCAAGCCGTCGACAGTTCGTTTCGGATATCGCAGTGCCGACCTGCCGTTTCGAGGACTGACAGAGCCCGAGGCGACGGAGTCGGCGCTGACCGGGGGACTCGGCATCGATTTGCTGACGAGCCGCGACGTGCTGCTCGCCCGACTCGACCTCGGCCTCGAACAGGGCACCCGCATCGCCGGAGACCTCAACGAGAACTTCTTGCGGCTGAGCACGTCGCTGCGAATCTCGGGCTTCTGACCCGAGTCCGGCTCGCTACCTCGGCTCGTGCGCGTTCACTACCACACCTTCGGCTGTAAGGCGAACCAGTACGATACCGAGCGCATGCGCCAGGAGCTCGAGGCGCGGGGCACGCAGACGGTTGAGGGTTCGGACGAGGCCGATCTCGTGGTCGTCAATACGTGCACGGTCACCAATCAGGCCGATGCTCAGGCGCGGCGCTTCGTGAGACGCTTGCATCGCGAGCGTCCCGACGCGCGCATCGTCGTAGCGGGTTGTTCCGCCGCCCTTCGTGCCGATGAATACGCGAAGATGCCCGGCGTTGTCGGGGTCGTGGGAGGCCATGACCCGGTTCAGGTCGCGCAGGCGGCGCAGCCGCGCTCCTTGGTCCAGCTCGAACTTCGGCGTGATCTGGATCGCCTCGACACCGAACCGATTGGCGGTTCGCTGCTGCGAGAGCGAGAGGGTGCCACCCGCGGTTGGCTGAAGGTTCAAGACGGTTGTGATCGCAAGTGTGCCTTTTGCGCGACCCGTCTGGCCCGTGGGGCGAGCCGTTCGCGGTCGGTTGACGAGGTTGTCGCCGAGGCGGCCCTGCTCGCGCAGCGACATCCCGAGCTCGTGATCACCGGGGTCCACGTCGGCCATTATGGCCTGGACCTGCCTGAGGCGACCACGCTTGGTGCACTGGTTGAGACCCTGCTGGCCCGGGTGCCTGCGGTGCGCTTGAGGCTCGGTAGCATCGAGGCCACCGAGATCGATGATCACCTGTTGGAGTTGCTGGCCGGCAGTGACGGCCGGCTGGCCCCGCATCTGCATATGCCGCTGCAGTCGGGAGCCGATGCGGTGTTGCGGCGCATGCGTCGCTGGCACACCCGTGAGATGTATCGACGGCGAGCCCTCGAGATTGCCGAGCGACTTCCTGTGCTGGGTCTCGGCGCCGACATCATCACCGGCTTTCCTGGTGAGACCGATGCGGACCATGCCGAGACGGCAGAGCTGGTCGAAGAGCTTCCCTACACGTATCTGCATGTCTTTCCGTTTTCGCCGCGCGACGACACCGTCGCGGCCGAGCTTCAGCGAGAGATGCCGGTGCCTCAGCGCATCGCGGCCGACCGGGCCCGCCATCTGCGCGATCTGGCCCAATCCAAGGGGCAGGCGTACCTGGCCCGTCGGGTTGGTGACAGCGCGGCTGTGGCGCTCGAAGGCCGTCGGAGCGACGGACTGCGCCTGGGGCTGACCGAAGACTACCTGCGCCTCGCGGTGCGGGTCACGGGGGCGGGCGAAGACGTCGGCGCCGTCTCGCACCTCGTGTCGGGCAAGATTATCGCAGACGGCTCCGAGCCGGTCATCGAGGTCGCGCTGGACTGAAGCGCCCCGCATCGGCGCGCCCCGGACCGTTGCGCAGAGAAACCGCTGCGCCCTGACGGGGG
>CAYVPD010000351.1:0-2014 GCA_964453545.1 uncultured Gemmatimonadaceae bacterium | reverse complement strand
CGCCATCAGCGCCCGTCGCAGGCCAACCCCGACGGCGGAATCGTGAGCTTCGAGGCGCCGATCCACGTGTCCAACGTGATGCTGATTGACCCGACGTCGGGTGATGCCAGCCGCGTGCGCATGCGTGTTGAAGCCGACGGCCAGAAGGAGCGTATCGCAGTGAAGTCGGGCAATCCGGTTCCCCGCGCACGCTGAGTGATTCCAGGGCGTAGACGCCCGACCTGAGCCGGAGTTTGTTCCGGCCTGGCGCGAACGTGACCACGCAGGGTGCTCACGCGACCGTAACCTGAATGCGGGCTTGTGGCCCGCTCTGAGAACGATGCAGAAGACGCCGAGATTGCAGCAGCACTATCAGGAGCATGTCCGTCCTCGCATGACGGAACTGTTCGGATACACCAATCCCCATCAGGTACCCGCGATCGAGAAGGTCAAGATCAACGTGGGGGTGGGCGACGCCAGCAAGAATCAGAAGCTGTTGGAGAGCGTGGTAGAGGAGCTCGGACTGATCACCGGTCAGAGGGCCGTGATCACGCGGGCCCGCAAGTCCATCTCGAATTTCAGCCTTCGTGAGGGCATGCCGGTCGGCGCCTCGGTGACGCTTCGCCGCCGCAACATGTTTGAGTTCCTCGACCGCCTCGTGTCGATCGCACTCCCGCGCATCCGCGACTTCCGTGGCCTGCGCTCGCGTTCGTTTGACGGACGTGGCAACTACACGATGGGCGTGAAGGAACAGATCATCTTCCCGGAGATTGACTACGACCGGGTGAACAAGATCCACGGGATGGATATCACCGTGGTTACGACCACGGACCGCGACGACGAGGCGCTGGCGCTGCTGCGGGAGATGGGTTTCCCATTCCGCGACGAAACGCCGGTGGTCATCGGCAAGAACGGCAACTAAACGATTCGGGGGCATTAGATGGCCAGGAAGGCGTTGATCGAAAGGGTGAAGCGCGCTGCGAAGTTCGCAGTCCGTCACCGCAACCGCTGCCAGCGGTGCGGCCGACCCCGTGCTTTCATTCGCAAGTTCGGATTGTGCCGGGTGTGCTTCCGTGACATGGCGCTTCGGGGTGAGATCCCCGGCGTGCGGAAGTCCAGCTGGTAAGGGGACGATACGACAATGATGACGGATCCGATTGCAGACATGCTAACCCGCATCCGCAATGCCGGCACTGCCGGGCATCGCTGGGTGGATATGCCTGTCTCCAAGCTGAAGTCTGAGATGGCTCGCCTGCTCAAGGAGAACCACTTCGTCTTCGACTACAAGGTGCTCGACGACGGCCGCCACGGCGTGCTGCGCGTCTATCTCAAGTATCACCAGGGGGCGCCGGTCATCCGGCACCTCGAGCGCGTCTCCCGTCCGGGTCGGCGTCACTATGTGGGATCTGAAGAGATTCCTTCGGTGCGCAACGGTCTGGGCATGGCGATTCTCTCGACTTCGCACGGTCTGTTGAGTGACCGCTCGGCTCGGGCAGAAGGCGTCGGTGGCGAACTCATGGCCCTCGTCTGGTAAGGAAAGCCGAAACGATGTCGCGTATCGGAAAGAAGCCCGTCGATATTTCAAAGGGCGTAGAAATCAAGCTTCAGGGAGCGCAGCTCCACGTGAAGGGTCCCAAGGGGAACCTCTCGATGGACGTGCACCCCGACATGATCGTGAAGATCGAGAGCGAGCAGGTGCTGGTCGAGCGTCCATCGGACGAGGGCAAGCACCGCGCACTCCACGGTCTCACCCGGTCGTTGATCGCCAACATGGTTGAAGGCGTCACGCAGGGGTTCTCACGGACGTTGGAGATTGTCGGCGTCGGGTACCGGGCCGAGAAGAAGGGCAACGCGTTGAATCTTGCTCTGGGCTTCTCGCACCCCGTGCTCTACAACCCGCCGGCAGGCATCGACATTGACGTGCCCAATCAGACGACTGTGGTCGTTCAGGGCGCGGACAAGCAGGTCGTCGGGCAGGTTGCGGCCGAGATCCGCGGCTTCCGCCCCCCGGAGCCTTACAAGGGCAAGGGGATTC
>CAYVPD010000350.1:0-2020 GCA_964453545.1 uncultured Gemmatimonadaceae bacterium | reverse complement strand
CCCTTCGCCGAAGATCGCCTGCGCGAGCACGGTTGCCGTCGTGGTGCCGTCACCGGCGAGGTCAGACGTCTTGGTGGCGACCTCTTTGACCATCTGGGCGCCCATATTCTCAACGGCATCTTCGAGCTCGATCTCCTTCGCGACCGAGACACCGTCCTTCGTTACCGTGGGCGATCCGAACTTGCGATCGAGCACCACGTTACGACCCTTCGGCCCGAGGGTGACCTTCACCGCGCGGGCGAGCTTGTCGACACCGGCCTTCAGCCGAGTGCGCGCCTCGATATCAAAATCGAGTTCCTTGGCAGCCATCGTGTAGACTCCTTACTGCTTCAGTGAATGCAAGAATCGAGAAATTTCAGAAATCAGTTCAGCACTGCGAGCACATCGGACTCACGCAAGATGAGGTACTGCTCGCCCTCAACCGTGACCTCGGTCCCGCTGTACTTGCCGTAGAGCACGATGTTGCCGACCGCGACCTCGGGTGCAACACGCGCGCCACCGTCAGAAACCTTGCCCGGTCCGACCGCGACGATCTCACCCTGCTGCGGCTTTTCCTTGGCCGTATCAGGAATGTAGAGGCCGCCGCGCATCTGCTCGGACTCCTCCAGGGGCTTCACGACGACCCGATCAGCCAACGGCTGGATCTTCGTGGCAGCTGACATAAACATGCCTCCCGCTATGAAAAGTCATGATCTCTTAGCACTCTAAGTGGGTGAGTGCTAACAACGGTCGAATGATAGACCAGCGGCCCCTCGTGTCAAGGCACCCGGGGGTGCGCTCCGGCTGGCATCTGCTACCTTTCTTGCCATGACTTCGCACCTGTCCCTCAATGAGCTTCTGCATGCGGCGAGTCGCACCTTTGCACTCGGCATCGACATGCTGCCCGAGCCCCTGCGCAGCGAGATCGAAACCGCCTACCTCGTGCTGCGCGTCTCGGACTATCTCGAAGACAACGAATCGATGGACAGCGACGACAAGGCACTCTGGCTTGAGCAGTGGGCCGACGCTCTGGACGCAAACTCGCTGCCCCCTGCCCTGCAGTCGTTTTTGGAGAGCTGCCCTGATGACACGCCCGACGCCCTCGTGGCGCGCAGCGTGCGCCGGGTGCACGAAGCGCTGGCTCGCCTTGACCCGAACGCCCGCTCCATCATCGCTCACCACACGGCCGACTCAACCCGCGGCATGGCCCGCTGGGCCCGGCGCGGCAGCGATTTTCCCGATGAGCCGGCGTTGGACGACTACATGCACGAGGTGGCAGGTCGGGTCGGTTGGCTGCTGACGGACCTCTTTGCCCTTCGGGTGCCTGGGCTCGCCACCCGTCGTGATGACATGATGGCCCTCGGACGAGAGTTCGGGCTCGCACTCCAGACGGTCAATGTCATCAGAGGGCTTCACGATGACTGGACCCGCGGATGGGTCTTCGTACCGCGCAGCTTTGTCGGTGATCGCGACCCGTTGCCCGCGGCGCTTGTCGACGGCAGTGCGACAGATGCAACGGCGGCGGGATTGATGGTCGATCAGCTCGTGCGCAAGGCCGAAGGGCACCTTGAAGCCGCCCGTCGCTACCTGTCCGGGCTTCCGCGCCGCGCCCACCGCGTGCGGCTGTTCTGCATGCTGCCGTGGCTCTTTGCGGTGCGCACGCTCGCCATCTCGCGGGCGAACCCCAACGTGCTGACCGAGGAAACCAAGATCACACGCGATGAGGTGCGCCGTATCGCCTCAGCGGCGCAGCGTTTCGGCTGGAGCAATCTCTGGCTGCGGTGGTACAGTGCCCGCCTTGCTCACGCTCCGAACCCCGCAGCTCAGCGCGCCTGAGCGAGGTAGTCCCCCGCGAGCGCCAGACCTTGCAGGGTCAGAAACGGTTCGATCTGATGAACCGACGGAGTGTAGGGTGCGACAACCGTGGCAAATCCCCCGGTCGCGATGACGAGCGGATCCGGACGCTGCCACTCGCTGCGAATACGCTGCAGCATCTGTTCAATCGCGTCGACCACGCCATAGAACACGCCGCTCTGCATGC
>CAYVPD010000349.1:0-2022 GCA_964453545.1 uncultured Gemmatimonadaceae bacterium | reverse complement strand
CGCCCGCAAACCGGGTAACCTCAGGCCCTGAGGCGCCTCCGAGAGCGTCGCGCACGTCGCCGACGCCGACGTCTTGCTGGAAGTGCACCTGCACGAGCGAACCGCCCGTGAAGTCGACCCCGTAATTCAGCCACGAGCCAAGCGAAGCGATGTTCAAGCCCATACCTGCCAGACCCGCCACAATGGCGAGTCCGGAGATCAAATAGGCAGAGCGACGCTTCTCGATGAAATGATAGTGAGCGTTACCAAAAAGCCGGAGCATGCTGGCCTCAGATGCTGATGGGGTCGGACGCCTTCTTGCCCTGCAGATAGAGCATGAAGAAGGTGCGCGTCACGTAAATGGCTGAGAAGAACGAAGCGATGATGCCGATGGATAGCGTCACCGCGAACCCGCGGACCGGTCCGGTCCCGAACTGGAACAGGATCAACGCCGTGATGAGCGTCGTCACGTTGGCGTCAACAATGGCCGAGAGCGCGTGTCCGAAGCCCTCGTCCACCGCCGTGCGAGTGGCGCGGCCAGCCACCAACTCCTCACGAATGCGCTCGAAGATGAGCACGTTGGCATCGACGGCCATTCCGACCGACAAGATCAGACCGGCAATGCCCGGAAGCGTCAGAACGGCGCCGATCCCTGCCATGCCGCCCATCACCAGCACGACATAGACCGCGAGCGCCAGCAACGCGAGCACACCCGCCAGGCGGTAATAGACGGTCATGATCAACAGCACCAAGACGAGCCCGACAATCCCGGCAACCTCGCCGGCATCGATCGAGTCCTGACCCAGCGAAGGCCCGACGGAACGTTCTTCCATGATACGCAGCGGCGCAGGCAGCGCACCGGCGCGCAGCACCAATGCGAGGTCCCTCGCCTCTTCCAGACCCGCATTGCCCAGCTCGATCTGGCCGGAAGCCCCGATGCGATCGCGAATCACAGGCGCACTCATCACCTCACCGTCGAGCACGATGGCGAGGTAGTCACCCACGTGCTGACCTGTGAAGCGCGAGAAGAGACGCCCGCCCGCACGGTTCAACTGGAAGTTGACGATCGCCTGATTGAACTGCGGATCGCGCTGAGCGATAGCATCATCGAGCATATCGCCGGTCATGAACGCATCGTCTTCGAGCACGTAGATGGACCGGTAATTGCGCGTGCCCCGACCGACCACCTCATCACCCCAATGCAGCTGCACACCCCGCGGCAGCGCAGCCTGAAAGGCCGGCAGCGTGGTGAACAGCTGGACGGTGCGGACGTCTTCGGCTGCGATCAGGTAGGTACCCGGCGTGTCCCCGAGGTTCAGGACCGAAGAGAACGGCCGGAGGTTGGGCGCCTCTTGTTCTTCTGCGACCTCTTGCTCGGTCTCGGCACCTGACTCCGGCGCCGAAGCCGCGGAATCAGACGACGGCTCACCCACAGCGGCGGCAGAGTCACCGCCGAACAGCAGGCTCTCGAGCGCGTCGCTCCCCCCAGCCTCAGCCTCGACGGCACGACCCAGAGCCCGGAGCGAGTCGACACCCAGCGCGGTGACGATGGCCCGGTCGATTCGCGGAAGCGCCGCATCCATCTGGCCGTCGGTCACCACGAGCTTGAACTCGAGAAAGGCCGACTGCTGAATGATGTCGCGAGCGCGCCCGGGATCGGTAATTCCGGCCAACTCGACGATCAGGCGATCCTGCCCCGAACGTTGAATCAGCGGCTCCTCGACACCGAACTCGTCGATGCGCGTGCGAAGAACCTGTTCGGCCTGCTCAATGCCCTGAGCCCGAGCCTCCGGCGTCATCGTGCCGAGAGAGTCGTCGACTTCGAGCACGAGATGCATGCCGCCTTGGAGGTCGAGCCCGAGCTTCACCGGAGACCCGGTGTCACGGTAGCCGACCCACAACTGCCAGGCCGCCATCAGGGTGACGAGCAACGTCGTCAGGAGGCGTCCGCGCACTGACTTGAACATACGTGGAACCGCTGAGGAGGTGGGAAAAAGGGAGGGTGCAGAAGCCTGTAAAGGTGTCAGCAGGCCCGGGGGGTGT
>CAYVPD010000348.1:0-2030 GCA_964453545.1 uncultured Gemmatimonadaceae bacterium | reverse complement strand
GATCCACTTCTTTACTGACGCCCGAGTCGTGATTTCCCGCTGGTGACCGCCAGCATCGACGTCATCATCTCCACCACGCGAGGATCACGTGTCTGCTCCCTCTGACATCAAGCTCGGAACCGAGGCATCTCAGCAGGTGATTGACCGCCATCGCGCCCGACTGTTTCCTTGGGTGAAGCCGTATTACGGCCAGCCTCTGGTGATGGAGTCGGCCGAAGGTATATGGGTGCGTGATGTCGATGGGAACGAGTATCTCGACCTGTTTGCTGGCATCTTGACCACCTCGATCGGGCACTGCCACCCAGATGTTCAGGCGGCGGTCACGGCGCAAATGGCCCGGCTCGGCCATACCTCGGCCCTCTATGTCACCGAAGGGCAGATCGAGGCGGCCGATCGCTTGGTTGCGATTGCACCCTCAAGTGTGCCGATCACTGCCTTCACCAACAGTGGGACCGAGGCGGTCGAGACAGCCATCACGGCCGCTCAGGCATTCACAGGTCGTACAGAAGTAGTGGCACTACGGCATGCCTACTCGGGGCGCAGCGCGCTCGCCGCGAGCATCACCGCTCAACAGACGTGGCGGGCGGTCCCTAGCATGACCGCCGGCATTTCCCACGCCCGCTCTCCGAACGTGTTCCGATCGCCACTCGGCCCCGATGCATCAGAGGCCGAACACCTCGAGTTCTTCATCTCTGATCTGGTTGAGACCATCGAGACGACCACGTCAGGCCGGCCAGCCGCACTCATTATCGAAGCGATTCAGGGGGTGGGCGGCTTCGTGGTTCCTCCGAAGGGCTATCTCGCCCGGGCCGCCGAAGTGATTCGGTCGTACGGCGGCGTCTTCATCTGTGATGAGGTTCAGACCGGTTTTGGACGGACCGGAGGTCGCTGGTTTGGTTGTCAGCATGATGGCGTTGAGCCCGACCTGATGATCATGGCCAAGGGCATTGCGAACGGTTTTCCTGTGGGTGCTACCATGGCACGGCCCGACATCGCCGAAGCGTGGACGTCGTTGTCCGTATCAACCTATGGCGGTAACCCAGTCTCGATGGCGGCCACTTGCGCCACGCTCGACGTCATGAAGCGTGAAGATGTCCCAGCCCGCTCTTCAGCTCGGGGCAGTCAACTTCGGGAAGGTCTGGAGCAGCTTGCAGGTGAGCACCGGTGGATGGGTGACGTGCGCGGCAAGGGCCTGATGCAAGCCATCGAAGTCATCGATGCGAGTGAAGAGCGCCGTCCCGATGGTCCGACAGCACGGGCTCTGCAAGCGGCAGCTCGCGAGCAAGGGCTACTGCTTGGATTGGGCGGCCTCGGCGGAAACGTGATCCGAATCGGCCCGTCGATGCTGATCACCGAATCTGAAATGTCCGAGGCGTTGGACAGACTTGGTCGGGCCTGCGCGGCCGTCAGCACAAGCCGATGACGAGCAGGACTACGCGTCTTCGCTAAACCGCTCGAGGGTGAGCGTCATGTTTCGCTCAAAGAGTCCCAACGCACGCTCGAAGTCCCCGACCTCGAGTGCTGACAACATTTCTTCGTGTTGGGCGACCGACTCATCGGTGCGCGAGCCCTGGGAATAGTACCAGAGTTCAAGCCGGCTGACCTGCTGCCGAAGATCGTCAAGCATCTCAATGAGGCGAGGGTTGCCGCTCCGGTCGGCAATCATGCCATGGAAGGCGTTGTTGAGATCGATTCGGCGGGCTACATCATCGCCCCCGGCCGTCGTTGCCAGCTCGATGTTGATGCCGCGCAACTCGGCAATGTCTTCAGCGTCGAGGCTCGGGAACGCCAAACGGCCGGCCAATAGTTCAAGCGCTGACAAGATCGGATACAGAGCGATCAGACGGCCGAGCGGCTCGCTCGGCACCCGAAAGCCTCGGTGCGGAATGCGCTCCAAAAAGCCCTCGCTCGCCAGACGGCCGAGCGCCTCGCGCACCGGCGTCCGGCTTACTCCAAGGGCCTCGCTGACGTCTTGCTCGCGCACAAACTCGCCGGCCGAATAGCTTTCTTCGGGATCGAGAAAATCGATC
>CAYVPD010000347.1:0-2031 GCA_964453545.1 uncultured Gemmatimonadaceae bacterium | reverse complement strand
TGTCGCAGGTGCTCGCTGCGGCCGGCTGCTCGCTGCAAGACGTCGTGAAGACGACCGTCTTCTTGTCAGATATGGCCCTGTTTGGTGCGATGAACGAGGTCTATGGACGACATCTGGGTGAGCACCGCCCGGCGCGTGCCACGGTGGCGGTACGTGAGTTGCCGCGCAGCGTCGACGTTGAAATCGAGTGCGTGGCTCGCTGCCCGTAAACGCGTCTGACGCGCTGATGCAACGCGCGTGACGTGGGTTTCTGAACGCTCCCTCTGGTGACCCGGGGGGAGCGTTCAGACGTTTACGATGATTTCGGCAGCTCGCTGAAGTCGGTCACGAATCGCCCGAGACAGCCCTTCGTCACCGGGCAGATCACGCATGATCATGCACGAAACACCTGCGGCCTCGAGCTCTCGCAGCGCGGCAAAGAGATTCTGTGCGATCGTCTCGGGGTGAGCGAGCGTGCCGATGACGCGCACGATGTGTCGGGAGCTGGGTGCGGCCAGTGCCTGCCACTCGGGCGAGGCGAGATCTTCGGTAGTCGCAAGCAGGCCAATGCGCCCTTTGCGGTCAGGGTCAGCAGCGTTTGGCGCGGTGAGTACTTCATACATCGCCTGACGCACGGCGCGAGGGTCACGCCCTCGAAAGAGGTGCAGGGGCACGTGCGGTGCGTAATGGCGATCGAGCAACCCAGGGGACGGGGCAGGGGGCGGCGCGGCGCTTTCGGCGCCCGCGCCTCCCTCGGTGCTTTGGGCCATCGAGGCGTTACCGCCCACGGCCACCCTTCCCACCAGGGCCTCCAGCTCTTCGAGGGTGACCCCTCCAGGACGCAGCAGGCGCAACTGCGCTCCCGTAACATCGACTACCGTGCTCTCTACCCCGACGCGACACGCACCTCCGTCGACTACGAGGTCGATGCGCGCATCGAGGTCATCAAGCACGTGCTGCGCGGTGGTCGGACTGGTGTGCGCGAAGCGATTGGCGCTCGGGGCTGCGATCGGAACCCCTGCTGCACGAACGAGTGCGAGGGCAACGGGGTGATCTGGGCACCGTACCGCGACACTCGGGCCGCCGGAGGTCACCACGTCGGGAACGGCCGCGGCTTTGGGGAGCACGAGCGTAAGAGGCCCCGGCCAGAACTGACGCATCAGTATGGCAGCTCGTTCGGGCACATGGTCCGCGACCTGCGCCACGTCTTCAATACTGGCGACATGAACGATCAGCGGATCGTTGGCCGGGCGACCTTTCGCCGCAAAGATCCGCCGAGCGGCATCGGCATCGAGTGCGTTGGCCCCCAGCCCGTAAACGGTCTCGGTGGGAAACGCGACCAGCCCTCCTCTGCGCACTACTTCAGCCGCCTGCTCCATGACCGCAAGCTCAGGCTGATGAGGGTCGACGCTCAGCACGCGGGTAGCGCGCGGCTCGGGGGTCTGGCTCATGACTTACTCGCCGTACGGCACCCAGATGTTTTTCACCTGCGTCGCGTGATGCAGGAACAGGTCATTGGTGGCAGTACGCTCATCGAACCAGTCGAAGAGCCGGCCTCCCGAGCACCATGTGCGCTTCATGTTGCCGACGGAGCGCCGCTCGATGTCGGCGCAGGTGTCGGGATCAGCGAAGCTCCATATACCGTCGACGTCATCATGGTCGGCCAACGTCGGGACCAACTCGTCGCGGTGTCCCGTGACCAGGTTGACCACACCCCCGGGCACGTCACTGGTCTCGAGCACCTGGTAGAGGTCGATTGCGGCGAGAGGGAAGGCTGGCGAGGCCACCGCGACAACGCTGTTGCCCAGCGCGATCAACGGGGCGACGAGCGACGTCAGCGCGAGAAGGGGAGCTTCGAGGGGAGCGACCACCCCGACTACCCCGACGGGCTCATGCATGGCCAGCGTCACGTTGCGAAACGGGGTCGCGTGAACGCGGCCATCATGTTTGTCGGCCCACGCCGCCCACGAAAAGAGGCGTCGTACCGTGGCTTCGACCTCGGCATTGGCTCCCGCCGTATCTCCCGACCACGCGGCCAGTCGTGCCGCAAAT
>CAYVPD010000346.1:0-2033 GCA_964453545.1 uncultured Gemmatimonadaceae bacterium | reverse complement strand
TCTGGCGCCGCCCCATCCAATAGTGGTTGAACAGATAGTCTTCTTTGAGCTTGGCACCGGTGTCAGCTACGCCGATCGCCGCGGTCATCATGTAATCCATGGCGTCGCGCAGCGACCAGCACCCGCCAAGCCAAGGATTGTTGTAGTTCGTGGAGCGCGAACGCGTCGGCATGTTGAGGTTGCGGGCGCCAAAACTCTCGGGAATCTCGTCGTCGCCGTAGCAGCGGGGCGTGGCGTAGCCTGCGCCCGCGGTCTCCGTGAGAAAACCGAGCATGTTGTGGTAGTCGGGGCCGCCGCGCATGGAGCCGTTCCACCAGAGGTCAAAGGTGATGCCACTGTTGACCCCGGTTTTGCCCTCGACATCGAAGCGCTTGCGCATCGACTGGCCCATCTGGTTGAGCGAACTCACGAGAAGAGGGTCGAGGTTCGGGTTCACCGGGTCGGCGAACGGAGGCATCCAGATGCGACCCGGAAACGGGCTGCTCTGGTGCTGGTTGTAGACGATCTGCGGGAACCACTCGTGGTACAGCTGACGCGTGACGGCCTGTGTCTCGACCTGTGTGAGCATGTACCAGTCGCGGTTGTTGTCATGCCCGATGTAGTGATGGTAGAGCTCGGGTACCCGGGCCATTTCAAACTCCCCACCCACGTTCGACATGTACCAGTCGGCCACGATGTTCAGGCCATCGGGGTTCATGTTGGCCATGAGCAGCAAAATCGTGTTTTCACGAATCTTCTGGGTCTCGGCTGACTCGTCGGTGACGAAGTAATGCGCCATTTCGGGCATCAGCTGCCCGTGGGCAACCTCAGTGGCATGCAGCCCACCGTCGATCCAAACAACGGCCTTGCCTTCACGCACCAATTCGCGGGCTTGGGCCTCTGAGAGAATCGACCCATAGCCCGAGTCAGGGTCCCGCGCGTAGGCCAAGGTGCGCGTGATCTGCTTGTAGCGCTCGATCTGCCTGAGATTGTCGGGCGTCGAAATGACCGCCAAGTAGAGCGGCTCGCCACGTGTGCTCTCGCCGATCTTCTCGAGCACCATGCGGTCTGTGCTCGCGGCCAGCGCCTCGAAATACGCCGCAATCGGGCCGTACGGCGCCAGTTTGTAGTCTTCGCCCGGCGCGAATCCGATGATGTCGGCAGGCGCCGGCACGTGGCCCGGCACTTGGGCCGGCAGCGACCGGCCCAGGGACAAGGCGGCAAACAATGCAACAACAGCAGTGGTCGTGCGACTCCAATGCATGGCGGCCTCCTTTGAGATCAAGGCACTCCGGTTAGCGCACCCCCGCAGACAGATCCTCAGGCTCAAGACTGCGCCAGGCCGGGGCTTCAAACGCCCGCTGACGCGGCCAGATCTCGTCGAGCGTCTCGGCCTCGTACACACGACCATTTTTGATCACGTAGCGCAGCGCAGTCGTGTTGCGCAGATCGTCGAGCGGATTTGCGTCGAGCACGAGCACGTCAGCCAACTTGCCTTCGGCTAACGACCCAAGATCGTTGTCAAACCCGATGGCCTCGGCGCCGATCAACGTGGCAGCTCGCAGGGCATCATGCGGCGACGCCCCGCCAGACCCCATCGCCCAAAGCTCCCAATGGTACCCGAGCCCCTGGAGCTGCCCGTGACTGCCCACACCTGCGCGCCCGCCGGCCTCGAGCAGCTTCTTCACGAATTCAGCATGGCGCGGGAAAACGTGCTCTTCGGGCAGGAACCAGCCGGCCTCGCCGGGGCTGCCACCCGTGCCTGGGCCGCGACGACGCGAACGCGTGTCGAGACTCTCGGGCGGGTTGAAGCGGCGCATTTTCGCATCGTCGTGCACCTCTTCAGTGGCGTAGAAGTAGTTCTCGCCAAAGGGTCCGCCATAAGCGACGAGCAGGGTCGGGCTGTTGGTGGTTTGCGACGCCTTGAAGAGCTCGACGACGTCGGAATAGATCGGAGCGATCGGCAGGGCGTGCTCGACACCCGGGTAGCCGTCGATGGCATGGGTCAATTCGATCTTGAAGTCGAGACCCCCTTCCGTCGTCGGCATGATCTC
>CAYVPD010000345.1:0-2044 GCA_964453545.1 uncultured Gemmatimonadaceae bacterium | reverse complement strand
TTCGTCAACGGCAAACAGCACGACTATCTCGCGCGGATCGAAGACCGCGAGGAAGGCGGCACGCCCAACATCGTCGGCGATATCCGCGCCGCGCTTGCCTTCGTCGTGAAGGACGTGATCGGCGAGGATTTCATTGTCGAACGCAACAAAACGCTGACAGAACGCGCCTTCGAGGCATGGGCGGGGCACAAGGCGATCCGCATCCTCGGCGCCGACCGCCGCGACCGGCTGCCGATCTTCTCGTTCATACTCGACACCGGCGAGGACTTGGTTTTCGACTACCAGCTGTTCACACGGGCGCTGTCGGACCTCTACGGCATTCAGGCCCGTGGCGGCTGTGCCTGCGCCGGACCCTACGTGCATCGGTTGCTGCAGATCGACGACGCCTGGTCAGCCCGTCTGAGGGCCGAGATCCTGTCGGGCGATGAAAGCCACAAACCGGGCTTCGTCAGGCTGAACCTCAGCGTGTTGATGTCCGACGAAAAAGTGGGCTTCATCCTGAACGCCGTGAAAGACTTGGCAGACCGCTACGAGACCCTTGCGGACCTCTACGGCGCGTAAACCGGCGCGGGTGCCGCGTGATCACTGCGGAATCTGTATCTTGTCCTTGATGGTGTCGATCACGACCTGCGTCTGGATCGATGCCACGCCGGGCAGTTTTGACAGGCGTTCCCGGAGGTAGCTGTTGTAGTCAGCGATGTCTTCAAGCTGCATGACCATGATATGCGAATAAGAACCGGTCACCATGTGGCAAGTTCTGACCTCGGGCGTCAGCTGAATCTGGCGTTCGAATTCTTGGGTCAAGCCAAGGTCCATCGACCTGAGGCGCACGAACGCATAGAGCGTCAGTGACAGGCCACAGGCCGCAAGGTCGACGACGGCCGTGTACCCCTTGATTATGCCATCGCGCTCCAACCGCTTGATCCGATTTCGAACCGGCGTCGGCGAAAGCCCGACCCGCTCCGAAAGGGTTTCCACACTCGCGCGCCCATCCTCGATGATTGCTGCCAATATGCGTCGGTCCATTTGGTCAAGATTCATAGCGCTGCCCACCCCTGACGAAGAATCGTATTCTCATTTTGCAACTGCGTAGAGAGTAACGTCGCATCTTTTGCATATGCATAGAGTATAACCACCATATTTCAGGCTATTCTTGGTTTTTTCGTGCTTGTTTCAACTAAAAGCCGCGACTTAACCTTGGGTCAACATGAAAATCGCGTCCAGCACTTGGCTGACGCAACGGACCGGAGGAAGACCCAGGTGGCATCTGTCGAATTCACGGAAGAGGGCAACGTGGCGATCATCACGTTGAACCGCCCAGAAAAGCTTAACGCGGTCAATCGCACCATGGTGGCAGAACTGAATGCAGCGATCCGCCGGTTCATGGAGGCGGATCACCTGCGCGTCGCTGTCTATTGCTCGAACGGGCGGTCGTTTTCGGCAGGTGTCGATCTCGCCGACGTTCAGGCCGCATTGAATGAACCGGAAGGCCCGCAGCGCGATGCGGCGAAAGCAGCGTTCGACATCGAATTCGAAGAGGCCGAGTTCTGGGACAAGCCGATCATCGCCGCGATCCAGGGCCAGTGCTGTGGGGTTGGCTTTACCTCGTCGCTTGCCTGCGATCTGCGGATCGCAGCCGAGGATGCAGTGGTTATTATGCCTGAGATCAAGTTCGGCGTCGCCAGCGTGCATGGTAACCTGCGCATGGTGCAGATGGCCGGATATGCGCGGACCATGGAAATGCTGCTGACCGGCGAAGCGCGCAGTGCGCAATGGGCGTTGGACGCTGGGTTGATCAACGAGATCGTTCCCGCAGGCGAGGAACGCAAACGCGCCATCGCCCTTGCCCACATGATTGCCAGCTTTGACCAGTCAATCGTCTACAACTCGCGCAAGGTGGGTGCCCTGAGCCAGTGGGCCAGCTTTGACGACACCGTGGCGCTGGGCGTTTCGCTGCGCAAGGACTTCAAGCCCAACGCTGACTATGTGAACAAGATCACGGGACGCTCTGCCGCCCGTGCAGAGGGGGCAAACGCATGACAAC
>CAYVPD010000344.1:0-2057 GCA_964453545.1 uncultured Gemmatimonadaceae bacterium | reverse complement strand
ACGTGGCCGGATTCACCGGGGAGCCTGCCGGATTGAGGCCAACGATGGCAGCGACAGTGTACCCATTGTCGAGCACGACGCTGGCCGTTCCCAGTCCGTGACGGGCTCCGGTGCCTGCGCCCACCCTTCCCTGAGCCACAGGACCACTGTGGGCTGCGTCAGCCGCAGCGTAGCCGAACTCCGCATCTGGGCGTTTCGAGAAATCACCACCGCGGCCAAGATCAAACAAAATGGCGGAAGGTACGATCGGTACGACGCCTCCAGCGATCGGATACCCCTGCCCGTGCTCCTCGAGCCACCTCATCACTCCGGTCGACGCATCAAGCCCATAAGCGCTGCCACCACTCAGAACGATTGCGTTGACTTGCGTCACCAGACCGCCCGGCGCGAGCAAGTCTGATTCTCGCGTGCCGGGCCCCCCGCCCTGCACATCAATGCTGGCGGTAGCCGCTGGCTCTGCCAAAATCACCGTTGTGCCCGAACGGTACCCTGCGTCGGTACGCTCGAAGTGACCGACCTTGAGCCCGGCAACATCCGTGAGCGAGTTGGTCGGTCCCAACCGCTGTGCCGAGACCTCGTAAGTCATTGTCGCGAATAGACACACGACAGGCACAACAACCCCACGGAGCAGCAGCGACAGGTTCTGACTGAGCTCATCCAGCCTGAGACGAAGAGACATCAGCCCCCCCTCGAAATGGTAAAAGTTCGGGATCGAGCGTCCGCCGGGCGACGACGCTGCTTGACTATAAATTACACACTGCATACGGTGACCCTGAAAACACAAGGCGGCCTTCGCGCCGCCGCACCGTCACTCATTGCCGGAGTCCCCTTCCATGGTCCGACGAGTTAGAACGGTCTTTTTGGTTGCCTTAGCCCTGGCAGCCAATTCGGGGCCCATTTTCGCGCAAGAAAATGGTGCCATTCAGGGTCGAGTCACCTCACGATTCTCTGCCCAGCCCCTGTCGGGCGTGCAGATTGTCGTCGAGGGTAGCAACCTTTCTACCCTTAGCACGGCTGACGGAAGCTACCGCATCGCTGGAGTCGCGGCGGGCCAGTACACCGTCGTCGCGACCCGCATCGGATTTGGCCGCGGTTCTGGATCGGTCTCCGTCAGTTCGGGAGCTGTCGCCACCCTCGACTTTCAGCTCGAGGAACAGGCCATGGAGCTCGACGCGATCGTGGTGACGGGTCAGGGCAGTGCGATTTCACGGCGACGCCTGTCGACCAACATCGACGTGGTGTCAGAAGAGATGATCGCCAACTCTCCGGCGACCCGCCTCGATCAGCTGCTGCAGACCGCACTGCCGTCGGTCCAGGTTCGCCTTTCGTCGGGCCAGCCAGGAGCGACGTCCGTCACGCGCGGCCGTGGTCCCGTGTCGGCCAGCCGAGCCACCACGCCGGTCATCTACGTCGACGGTGTGCGGGTGGACAACCTGAACGGCATGGCAGAGCTCTCGATGAACGTGTCGGGCAATCGGCGTCAGGGCACGCAGACCTCGTCGATCGCCGATATTCCGCTCGAGAACATCGAGCGCATCGAATACGTCCCGGGCGGCGCCGCGACCACGCTGTACGGATCTGATGCCGCGAACGGCGTCATCCAGATCTTCACCAAGAAGGGTACTCCTGGCCCCACCCGCCTCTCTGTCGAGACAGAGATCGGCATGGAGAGCCCCATTGAAAAGGCTTTCTTCTTTCCGCAGACCGCTGACCTGCTCTACCGCAACGGCATGACCCAGCAGTACCGGGTGTCTGGGGATGGCGGCGGTGACAACGTCACTTGGTCGTTCAGCGGGAGCATGCAGGACCGGGAAGGCTACCGCATCGACAACAACGCCTCCCGCAGCTACCAGGCCCGTACCGGTCTTCAGGCTACGCTGAGTGACCAGATTCGCTACACGGGATCGTTTGGCTTCGGCTGGAACCACTACGACCGCACCCGAGACGGAAACGCCGGTGGGTACACCCCCCTCTGGCTGCTTGAGGGAGGCCGCATCTTTGCCCTCGGCTTCAACAACAAACTCAACGAGTCATCAGACGCCGAACTCAACGACCTT
>CAYVPD010000343.1:0-2072 GCA_964453545.1 uncultured Gemmatimonadaceae bacterium | reverse complement strand
CAAGAGGCGGGGGCCGGCGTCGAAGACTTGGTGTCGTGCACGCTCTATCTGACCGACATCGATGACTACGGAGCGGTCAATGAAGTATGGGGGGGATTCGTGGCAGATCCCGCGCCGGCACGAACCACGATTGCAGTGGCGGCGCTGCCGGCAGGTGCGAGCATCGAGGTGAGTTGCATCGCACGGGACCCCGCCAGCTGAAATCACGGGCCTGACCGGGTCTGACCGGCGCTGCGGCTCCCCCTCGGGCAGAGGCTCCGTCGGGGCCGCTCGCCTGGGGCGGGTGGATTTTGCTTTACGGGGCTCGCTAAGGCGAAGGCTGCCGTTGTGTGAAGATTGAGTGACCTTTGGCGCGGGCAGCCCTCGCGTTGCCCCGCGGAGCCTTGCCCGAGGAGTCGCGCGTGCCGGTCACCGCGATCTCTCACGCTGATGAGGGGCGGGGGTGGGCCGCGCCATCGGCGCGCCGCCGGGTCGCCGCAACCGGAGCCCCGGCGAGCGAACCTTGCGAAGCGACGCGAGCAAGCCGGGGTCTGCGGTTGTAGCGGCCTGCGCAGAGCGTACCCGGGGTCTGCGGTCGTAGTGGCCTCAGCCGCGGGCCAGCGCAGCCGCACGCCCCCAAACGGCGTCGAACATCTCTTCGGTCAGGCGACCCGTGAAGGTGTTCTGCTGCGAGGGGTGGTACGACCCGAGAAGCGTGACATGCCGGGGTTGCGTGACTTGCACCGAGCCTGACCCGTTATCGTCGTCACGCCCGATCGTCTTGGGTACCTCGATCACGACTTCGGCGCCGTGGCCGAACTTCGGCTGCTTGCGCGGCAGCTCCCAGCCTTGCTCGGCGAGTGTGCGAAACACCTGATTCCATGCGATGCCACCGAGCGCTACGAGGCACCGCATGCGGGGCACCAGCAGATCCAGCTCGAGCTTCAGCCAGTCTCGGCAGGCGTCGCGCTCTTCGGGCAGCGGGCGATTCAGCGGTGGGGCGCAGTGCAGCGTTGCGGTGATCCAGGTGTTCGTGAGGGTGAGCCCATCGGCGCGTGAGACCGCTTCGGGCTGGTTGGCGAGGCCGGCGCGGTGCAGTGCTCGAAAGAGCCAGTCGCCTGAACGGTCCCCGGTGAACATGCGACCCGTTCGGTTGGCGCCATGCGCCGCGGGTGCTAGCCCGACGATCACGAGACGTGCGAGCGGATCTCCGAACGAAGGCACGGGCCGCCCCCAGTACACGTCATCGCGATAGGCCGCACGCTTTTCGACCGCCACCCGCTCACGCCATTCGACAAGCCGCGGGCAGCGTCGGCAGTCGATGATCTGCTCCTGCAGTTCGACGAGTCGGGCGGCGCGCTGTGCGGGGGTCAGAGCGTCTGCCTTGCCCGAGCTCACAGTGAGGCCGTGTCGGCGTCGCCCTCGTCGACCCAGAACACCTGGTCGCCCACGCTCACCAAACCTGAGACCTCAACCTGACCGTAGATGCCGCCGCGCCATTCGGGGTCGAGAGCGAGGGTCAGCCCGGGCAACTGCTCGTCCATACGTTCGCACGGACGGGTTTCTCCGCCGACGCGCAACCTGGCGCTGCCGATGGCGAGCAGGCGTCCGCGTGAGCCCTGCAGAGCGAGGCCGCGTACCATGACGTTGGCGCGTCGCATTGCAGGATCGACCTCTGTATCGAGCTGCTGGCTGAGTGCATCAAAGACCTCTGAAGCGATCACCGTCACCTGACGTCGGCCGCCCTGGTCCGCGCTGCCCGCCATCCCCTGATTTGCCACGAACTCGACACTGTCGCAAGCATCCATCGGACCTCGTCGGGCGCGCTTGAGCCAGAGTGCCTCGACCACGCCAGTGGCCGCAGGGGTCGACGATTTGGTCATCAGGAGTCTTCTCCAGAAGGTCGCTGAGATGTTGAGTGGGGCGTCGCACGGCGGGCCCACAGAATGGCTCCAAACAGCAGAATCGCGTACACGCCCAGTGCAACCGGGCCCCAACGCACCAGGTCGAGCCCCATTTGACGCCAGGTGTCCCAAGGCCGCAACCCCGGGGGCAGGAGCGTCGCACGCATGGCGGCGAGCAGCAGCTGCTGA
>CAYVPD010000342.1:0-2073 GCA_964453545.1 uncultured Gemmatimonadaceae bacterium | reverse complement strand
GACGCCGAGGTGAGGCCGAGGGCCAGACGGTGACGGATCTGCGTGTGTCGGCGCCGGCCTTTGACGGTCAACTCTGGATCGACCTGACCAACGCGTTTGACGCAGACTATCCCGACATCAGTGGCAAGCCGGCACCCGGCCGCGCCCTGAGAAGCGGCATCCGCCTGCCCTTGGGCGGGCTTCGTTGACCCATGCTACTGGCTGGCGTCATCTTGCAATCACGGCACGACGCGATCGCTTTGTTCGCTCCCCGCAGCCCATGAATGGCTATGTCGACCACTGAATCTGACCTACTGAGCCGAGAGGCGCTTGCCCGGACCCTGGCCGAGCGCGATGCCGAAGTCGAGCGTCTGCGCGCCGAGCTCGCGGAGTGGCAGCAAACGGCAGAAAACACGCCGGAGCGCACCGCACCGTTTCAGACGATCTCCGGGCGAGACGTGGCTCCGCTCTACACGGGGCTGGAGCGGGCAGCCGACCACGAGGCCAACCAGCTGAGCGTGCCCGGTTCGTATCCGTTTACGCGGGGGCCGTACGCCACGATGTATCGCACCCGGCTGTGGACCATGCGGCAATTCGCCGGCTTTGCCACCGCCGAAGAGACCAACGAGCGCTACCACTACCTGCTTCGTAACGGGCAGACGGGGCTCAGCGTTGCGTTCGACTTCCCGACACTGATGGGCTACGACTCCGACCATCCGCGTTCGTTGGGCGAGGTCGGTGTCTGCGGGGTGGCGATCTCGTCGCTGGCCGACATGGAGACCCTGTTCCAAGGCATTCCGCTCGATCAGGTCTCCGTCTCGATGACCATCAACGGGCCGGCCATCATTCTCTTCTGCTTCTATGTGGCTGCGGCCGAGAAGCAGGGCATCGATGCGTCGAAGCTTCGGGGCACCGTCCAGAACGACATTCTCAAAGAATACCAGGCGCAGCATGCCTGGGTGTTTCCGCCCGAGCCCGCACTGCGCTGCATCGTCGACATGTTCGAGTGGTGCAGCGAGCATGCGCCGAAATACAACCCGATCTCGATTTCGGGCTACCACATTCGCGAGGCGGGTTCGACGGCGGGCGAAGAGCTCGCCTTCACGCTGCGCAACGGCTTCGAATATGTCGAGCGGGGCATCGCCCGTGGCCTCGACGTCGACTCGTTTGCACCCCGGTTGTCGTTCTTCTTCGACATCCACAACGACTTTTTTGAGGAGATCGCCAAGCTTCGTGCGGCGCGCCGCATCTGGGCACGGCATCTCAAAGAGAAGTACGGCTCGACCAACCCCGAGTCGTGGCGCCTGCGTACCCATTGCCAAACCGCCGGCGTGACGCTGACGGCGCAGCAGCCCGAAAACAACATCGTGCGCGTGGCCTATCAGGCGATGGCTGCAGTGCTGGGCGGGACCCAGTCGCTGCATACCAATTCGATGGATGAGACGCTGGCCCTGCCCACCGAAAAGGCCGTGCGGATTGCACTGCGCACGCAGCAGATCTTGGCGCACGAGACCGGCGTAGCAAACACAATCGATCCGCTGGCGGGCTCGTATTTCATCGAGACGCTGACCGACGAACTCGAGGCCGAGGCCGAGGCGATCTTCGCCGAAATCGACGAGGTCGGGGGCGTGGTGCCGGGCATCGAAGCCGGGTGGTTCCAGCAACGCATCGCCAACTCGGCGCTGCGTCAGCAAGAAGAACTCGAGTCGGGCTATCGCACGATCGTCGGGGTCAACGAATTCACCGATGGGTCGGACAAGGTCGAGATCGACACCCTGCGCATCGGCCCCGAGGTCGAGCAGCGCCAGCGTGCGGCGATGGCCCGCATGCGCGAGCAGCGAGATGCGGCGGCCGTGGAGCGCACGCTCGATGCGCTGAAGGCGGCCTGCCGAGACGGCGACAACCTGGTGCCGCGCATTCTCGACTGCGCCCGCGTCTATTGCACGCTGTACGAAATCCGGCACGCGATGGAGTCGGAGTTCGGCGCGTACCGGGAGCCGGTCTTCTTTTAAGGTCCGAGCGTCTGGTTGACGCTGGCCATTATCTTTAAGCTTGTGATGTTTCGAGGCGGGCGGATCTCTCGCTCGAAAACCA
>CAYVPD010000341.1:0-2077 GCA_964453545.1 uncultured Gemmatimonadaceae bacterium | reverse complement strand
CTCGGTGACGAGACGGGTGTGGGCGAGGCCGATCGCGAGCGGCTGCTTGCGCTCGAGATGCGTGGGCTCGCTGCGGCGGCGGGTGCCATCGTAACCAGTCCGTTCACGGCCCGGCGCCTCGAGGGTTTGGGTGCCGACCCGGCTCGGGTGCGCGTGGTGATCCCCGGCACCGAGCCTGCCGTGCGCGCCCCGGCGACCCCGGCGCACACGCCCAGCCTCACTCCCGGCCGCGTGCCAGAGGCTTGGCCCCGCTCTGACGGCTCTGTTCGCCTGCTCTCGGTTGGCAATGTCACGCCACGCAAAGGCCATGACCTGCTGGTCGAAGCTCTCGCCGACGTAGCTGATCGCCCTTGGCATTGCATCGTCGCGGGCAGCCTGGAGCGCGCACCCGAGTTCGTACGGCAGGTGCAGCATCGCGTCGAGCACCTCGGGCTCACCGCACGCATCGATTTCGCAGGCGAGCTCGATGATGCCACGCTGACTGGACTGCTGGAGAGCGCCGACGTCTTCGTGCTTCCCTCGTGGTATGAGGGCTATGGCATGGCTCTGACCGAAGCCCTGCAGCACGGACTGCCCGTCATCAGTACCACGGGCGGGGCGATCGCCGACACCGTTCCCGCAGCTGCCGGTCGTCTCGTGACTCCTGGGGATGCCAGGGTGCTCAGCGCGGCCTTGGCCGAGGTGCTCGACTCGCCCGGCACACGACAGGCCATGGCCGCGGCCGCGCGCCAACATGCTGCGGCCCTGCCTAATTGGTCGCAGCAGGTAGCACAGTTCGCGGGGGCCCTGACGAATCTTGCGGCCGATCGTACCACCTCTGAGGGGCTAAATGGCTGACGATATTTTTGATGCTGACTGGCTGACGCTTCGTGAGGGTGTCGACCATCGGTCGCGTGCGACTGCGCTGGAGCAGCAGTTGGCGGCATTTGGTGCTGCAGCGGGCTGGTCGCGCGCCGTCGACTTGGGGTGCGGAACCGGCTCGAATCTGCGCCACCTCGCGCCCCGACTCCCCTGGGTTCGTGAGTGGACGCTGGTTGATCACGACGCCGGCCTGCTGGCGCGCGTCACGCTGCAGCACCGGCCTGCGCCGACACTGCGTCGAGTCGAGGGCACCCTCGAACATGAGGGACTCGCCACCATCGCCGACGTCGATCTGGTGACGGCCTCTGCCCTGCTGGATCTCGTCACTGCGTCGTGGCTTGATGAACTGGTCGAACGGGTCGTGGCCGGCCAACGCGGTGCGTTGTTCGCGCTGAGCTACAGCGGCGATGTGCAATGGCAGGGGGTCGCTGACCCTGACGACGCGTGGATGGCGTCGGTCGTGAACCGTCACCAGCAGGGCGAGAAGCCCATGGGTCGAGCCTTGGGCCCCGAGGCGGTTCCTCATGCCGCGCGGGCGTTTGAGCGCCGGGGCTACCACTGTGTGGTGGCCGAGAGTCCCTGGGTGCTCGACCCCGCGCAGTCGCCTGACGATCTCGGCCTCGCCCTCGCCTGGTTGGAGGGTTGGGTCGCCGCGGCGCACCAACTGGAACCGGCCGAGACCTCACGCATCGACGGCTGGGCCGAGCGGCGCCGGCAGGCAATGCGCACAGGGCAGGCCGGCGTGCGTATCGGCCACTTCGATCTGCTGGCGCTCCCGACGAGCCCGTGAGCAGCTCGCCCGTGAGTAGCTCGCCCGCTTCCCGGCGACACCTCATGCGCGTGATGCGCGCTCTCATCAGCCTGAGTCTGCTGGCCCTGCTCGTACTCTGGCTCGACGTTGGGGCGCTTCTGGACCAGCTGCGCGCGGCAGAGGCCCGATGGCTTGGGGCCGCGCTGGTGTTGGCGGTCGCGCAAGTCACGATTTCAGCGTGGCGGTGGCGCTACACCGCAGAGCGTCTGGGGCTACCGCTCCCGCCAGGGGTCGCCGTGCGTGAGTACTATCTCGCCACGTTTCTGAATCAGGTGCTGCCGGGCGGTGTGCTCGGTGACGTTTCGCGGGCGTGGCGTCATGCGCAGGCGGGTGCTGCTGCGCGCGCCGTGCACGCCGTGATCATCGAGCGGGTCTCCGGGCAGCTGGTGATGCTGGCCATCGCTG
>CAYVPD010000340.1:0-2079 GCA_964453545.1 uncultured Gemmatimonadaceae bacterium | reverse complement strand
CGGCCCGTGGACGGTGCTTGAACTGATTCGCTGGTCCACGACATATCTCGTCGACAAAGGCATCGAAGCGCCCCGTCTCGATGTCGAGCATCTTCTGACTTACGCACTCGACACCAACCGTTTGCAGCTTTACCTCGACTATGACCGACCGCTGTCGGCCGACGAGCTCGGGGTCTTCAAGCCGCTGCTGCTGAGACGCTCGAAGCGTGAGCCAGTGCAATACATCACCGGGCGCGCCGCATTTCGCCAGCTCAACTTGGAGGTCGATCATCGCGTACTTGTGCCGCGTCCCGAGACTGAGCTCTTGGTCGACGCCGCCCTTGAGTTTGCCGGCCCAGGCATGCGGGCGCTTGACATCGGGACCGGCAGCGGCTGCATCGCGTTGTCCTTGGCCCATGAGGGGCCCTTTGCCGAGGTCGTGGCCACCGATGTGAGCCCTGAGGCGCTCGAGATCGCCCGGGTCAATGCGGCTACACTGGCGCAGACTTCCCCCGAAACCGTCAGCCGTCTCGAGTTTCGCGAGGGGTCGCTCTTCACTCCTCTTCAGGCAGGAGAGGTGTTCGATCTGATCGTGTCGAACCCCCCGTACATCGGCACGTCCGAGGCTGACTCACTCACCCCAGAAGTGCGCGACTGTGAGCCGGCGCTGGCTCTCTTTGCAGGCGCAGACGGTCTCTCCGTGCTCGAGCCTCTCATCGCCGGCGTGGCGGCCTGGCTTCGACCTGGTGGCCTGCTGCTTCTGGAGATCGGGGCGGCCCAGTCCGAAGCCGTTTTGGCCCTGATCGGCCAGAACCCGCAGATGGATGCGGCGTCAGTCATTCGTGATCTGGCCGGGCGCCCGCGGATCGTGCGGGCCTGTCGGCGGTAGTATCCGTTCGCTCAAACCAAAGGATGTTTTGATGACGACAATTATGGATATGGCGCGAGACCTGGGTACCCACCTGGCTCGCACCGATGAATATCAGGCGCTTCGGCGGGCCATGCAGGCGGCCAACGAAGACCGTGAGATCACCGAGCTTCGCAACGATCTCGACAAGCTCGAGGCGACGATCACCGCGTCATTGCGCGCCGGAAGCGAACCCGAAGATGACGAAAAGTCAGGGTATGAGGCGGCACTTTCGAAGCTCCAGACCAACGCGACCTATCAGCGTCTGGTCGCCGCGCAGACCAACTTCGACAAGATCGTCCACAAGGTGAACGAGCAGATTGGCAAGGGCATCGAAGAGGGCGGGTCCAGCCGCATTATTCTGTCCTGACCTCAGGGCCTGTTCATGTAGTCTTGCAGGTGCGGGCGCAGGTCTCCCTCCCGGCTCGCCCCTGATGTAAATTCACCGGTTGTCTGTTACGGAATCGTATCGCAGCCCCACCGCAATTCAGAGAGAGAGGATCCTGTGTCGGATCGCATCGATATTCGCCCCGCCCAAGGTAAACTCGGCGTCCTGCTTCCCGGTTTTGGTGCCGTGGCGACCACGTTCGTCGCTGGTGTCGAGTCCGTCCGTCGCGGACTGGCCAAGCCGATTGGTTCGGTCACCCAGATGCAGACGATCCGCCTCGGCAGCCGTACCGAGGGCCAGTCGCCTCTCATCAAGGATTTCGTGCCGCTTGCGGATCTCGATCAGCTGGTCTTCGGCGCCTGGGACCCGATCGCCGATGACGGTTACCAGAGCGCGCTGAATGCGGGTGTGCTCGATCGCCATGAGCACGTGGAGCCGATTCGGGACTTTCTCTCGAGCATCAAGCCGATGCCGGCCGTCTTCGACACCGGCTATGTAAAGAAGCTTCAGGGGCCCAACGTGAAGTCCGGCGCCAACAAGCGCGATCTGGCCGAGCAGCTCCGGGCTGACATTCGCAATTTCAAGGCGGAGCATGGTTGCGTCCGGCTCGTGATGGTCTGGTGCGGTTCGACCGAGGTTTTCCTGCGCCCGGGTGCGCAGCACGAGACGCTCGAGGCCTTCGAGCAGGCCATGGAGGCCAACGACCCGGCCATCGCTCCGTCGATGCTCTATGCGTACGCGGCCATTATGGAGGGCGTGCCGTACGCCAACGGCGCCCCCAACCTGTCGGCTGACATTCCGGCGC
>CAYVPD010000339.1:0-2095 GCA_964453545.1 uncultured Gemmatimonadaceae bacterium | reverse complement strand
TGCCACGGTCGGGCTCAGCGTGACGCCGCTCTGCTGGCCGAGCAACAACGGAAGAAAGACCAGCCAGTAGACCGGTTGTACCATGGCCTGACCGTCTTTGAAGCTGCGCGCAAACGAGGCCAAGATCATCATGGCGGCGGCAAAGAACAGCGCGAGGCTGATCGCTCCCGCAGCCATGACCGGAATCGCGGCGAGGGGAATCGCAAAGCTCAGCGCGCCATCACCCTCACCGAGCAGCGGTCGAATGATGGCCCCGATCGACACCATTAGGGCCGTGACGTTCAAGAGCCCCGCGAGTATGCCCAGCGTGGCCACGTACAGGTACTTGGCCGTGATGACGCTGGAGCGCGACGCGGCCACCGTCATCAAGGTCTCCCACGTAGAGCGCTCTCGCTCGCCTGCCGTGGTGTCGACCGAGGGAATGAAGCAGCCCAGCGCCACCATGATCACCAGAAACAGCGAGATCATCTGACCCAGCAGCATGGCGCCGAGTTCGCGTTCGCTGGACACGTTTTGCTCGCGAATCTCGAATACCGTGCGCTCTGCCTCGGCGATGTCCAGGTCGTCGGCCTGCCGATCCAGCCACTGAGCTCGGTACTCGTCAACGGCCGACTCGATGCGTGACAGCGCACTTCGGCTGCGGTCGGTCGCGCGGTCGTAGCGCACTGTGACGCCGAACGGGTTGCTTGCCGGGTCGCTGTCCTCCGACACAAACGAGATCACCGCATCGAGCTCTCCCTGCGCCAGCTGACGCTCAGAGGCGTCGATGCTCGCGAGGTCGATCAACTCGAATCCTTTGCCGCGAGTCAGGCTGTCCACCAGTTCGGCGTGTGCAGCCGGAGGCGCGCCGAAGAGTGCGACCCGAGAGGTGAAGCCCTCGCTCAGACCCTGTACGAATGTGAGCCCCGTGAACATCACCCACAGCATGACCGGATACAGAAAAATCGGCATCAGAATGCTGTTTACCACGATGGTGCGCTCCCGCAGGGCGGAGCGCAGTTCACGCAGGTAGAGCAGCCATACGTGGGAGGTGTTCAATGCTCGATCAACCGGTCTGACAAGGAACGATTCGGGACATGCCTTCCCAAAGGTGGCAGCACTCGGGTGCGCAAACCAGACAGCCAACGGCACAGCGCCGTTGCACCCGAGGTGCCGAAACCGTTGACACCGCCTTGGACATCACCCATTGTTCCCCGGTCGCGTTCACGAGTGTGAAGCGCGACATGCAGGATGAGGTCGGTGGTCTCATTCTAGAGATCACCGATTTTTTTGTGGCCAAGGTGGCCACGCACGGCGCGGGGTTTCCGCGCAGAACTTGTAGTCGGCATGTACGTACATCCGTAACTCCGACTCGACACACCACGGGAGCGCGTTTGATGCGTACCAGGGGAACCGTCAAGTGGTTCAATGATCAGAAGGGCTTCGGCTTCATCACCCCCGAAGACGGAAGCAAGGACTGCTTTGTCCACCATAGCGCCATCCAGGCGCAGGGCTTCCGCACTCTGGCGGAGGGAGCCACGGTTGAATTCGACATCGTCGAAGGCGCCAAGGGCCCGGCGGCCGAGAACGTGACCGTCGTCTGACGCATCCCCGGATGCTGATGCAGGTCTGCGGGCCGCTTCCTCACTGAGGAAGCGGCCCGCGCTGTTTCCTACCTGTATTGCAAGTTTGCTGCCGGTTCGTCACGACACCGGCGCCGGCTCACGACACCGGCACCCGCTGCGGCTCACCCTTCACATGCAGATCGAGCCAGGCACTCCAACGTCCCCAGAGGTCCAGCAGGGTTTCCTCCGTCGCCGGACCGTGGTCTTCAAAGGGATACATGTAGAGCGAAGCATCTTTGCCCAGCACGTTGAGGGCATGGAAGAGCCTGCGTGAGTGATCGGGGTGCGTGCCCACGTTGTGGTCATCGAGGCCATGATACATCAGCAGCGACCCCGTCAGTCGATCGGCCACGAAGAAGGGCGACATCTCGATGTAGATCTGCTCCGACTCCCAGAGCATGCGCCGCTCCGACTGGAAGCCTGCCGGCGTGAGCGAGCGGTTGTAGTTGCCGTCACCCGCGATGCCCGCCTTGAAGAAGGGCGTGTGAACC
>CAYVPD010000338.1:0-2112 GCA_964453545.1 uncultured Gemmatimonadaceae bacterium | reverse complement strand
GGTGGCGACTGTCGAATCAACCGGCCTCATCACGGCGCGAGGCAATGGCGCCGCCATCATCAATGTGCAGGTCGGCAACCTGAACGGGGCGGTGGGCGTGACGGTCGAGCAGGTGCCTGCGGGCATCGAGATCTCGACGACGGCATTTGAGCTGGATGAGACCACACCGTCGATCACCCTCGAGGCCTCGGTCGTCGATGCCGAGGGCCAATACATTGAAGACGCCGGCGACGTCACGTGGGCCTCGGCCGATACCATGATCGCAACGGTCAGTGCCGACGGTGTCGTCGAAGCCGTGCGGCGGGGTGACGTCGGGATCACCGCATCGTATGAGGGCATCGAAGAGACGGCCCTCGCGACCGTGTTGTTGCCCTACCGGTACACGATGGTCTTCAACACCGAGCTGAGTGCTGCGAACCGCATCTTGTTGCAGTTTCCCGATGAGGTCGATGTCGTGATCCATTGGGGTGACGGCACAACCACCTCTCAAGACCAACCGGGGTTCGTTGGACACACCTACAGCGATGAAGGTCGATATCTGGTCGAGCTGGTTGGGTCTGCAACCCACATTCGGTACCAGACCAACCGCAACGACGATGGCCTCGAGGCCGTGAAGCATTGGGGTGACCTCGGTCTGACCAATCTCAGCAACGCGTTCAATTTTGCTGCAAGCCTCACGGAGGTACCCCCAACACTCGAGGGCGCAGAGGCCGTCACCGAGATGGACTTCATGTTCTGGGGTGCGCGCTCGTTCAATCAAGACTTGTCGGGCTGGGACGTTTCAGGCGTCACCTCGTTTTTCGCCATGTTCTCGGAGGCTGAATCGTTCAATGGTGATGTTTCGAACTGGGACGTCTCCAGCGCCTCGAACCTGTCGGGGATGTTTGCAGGTGCCACCGTCTTCAACCAAGACATCTCGGAGTGGGATGTCTCGAACGCGACCAATTTCGGGAACATGTTCTCTGGGGCCGAGGCGTTCAATCAAGACATTTCGTCTTGGGATGTAAGCTCGGTCAATAATTTCGGCAGTATGTTCTCTGGTGCGACTGCCTTCAACCAAGACATTTCGGATTGGGATACGTCGTCGGCCACTCAGATGAGCTCAATGTTTGAAGGCGCCTCGAGCTTCAACCAGAACATCATGGGCTGGAACGTTGAGCAGGTCACAGCCATGCGCCAGATGTTCAAGAACGCGACGTCGTTCAACCAGCGGCTTCAGTTTTGGATGGTGTGCAACATCGCCGTCGAGCCGTTTGAGTTCGACCTCGGCGCGACGGCCTGGACCGAACCTTCGTGGCGTCCTCTTTGGGGTCGGCGAATTTGCTGACGGATTGAGCCTGCCCTGCCCCCCGGCGTAAGGCCGGGGGGCAGGGGCGGGGGCTATAGCGGCTCTGCCACCGCTCCTACGGCAAGATATTTGCTCAAGCTCGCTGGCCATGAGCGATTCGCAGCAGACGGCCGAGCCAGATGCGCGCTGGCGCAGGCGCACGTTTCCAGAGCTGACCCATACACCTGTGGCGTACTTCTGCGCCGAATTTGGTATCGATGTGCGGCTGCCATTGTACGCCGGGGGGCTCGGCGTGCTCGCCGGCGACCACTGCAAGGCGGCCTCGGATTTGGGTGTGCCGCTGGTGGCCGTGGGGCTGCTCTACACACACGGCGCGTTTGCTCAGCACATTGCAAGCGACGGATGGCAGCACGCGGTTGATCCTGCCTTTGACGTGCTGGCGGCTCCGCTTCAGCGCTGCCAGATGGACGACCGCAGCCCACGGCTCGTGCACGTTCAGGTAGCGGGGCGAAGTGTGGCCATCGGCGCTTGGGAGTACCGGCTAAACACGGGCGACTCGGCTGGACCATCTGAGTTCGGTGCCCGCCTGCTGCTGCTGGACACCCACCTGGAGGTGAACCACCCCGACGACCGGCGCATTACCGACCGCCTCTACGGTGGCGGTGCTGAGCATCGCTTGCGCCAAGAGTGGGTGTTGGGCGTGTGCGGTGTGGCTGCGGGTGGAGCGTCGTGACTAGCGCATCACCGGTCTGGCCGACGTTGCCCAGATGGCACCCGTCGCTTTTGTGGGTGTACTTCGGCGCCGATTGACGCCATTTTGTGGC
>CAYVPD010000337.1:0-2114 GCA_964453545.1 uncultured Gemmatimonadaceae bacterium | reverse complement strand
GTCGTATGCCGAGAAAAATCAGAAGCTGCATGTCATTCACCAGCTGCTGAAGGCGTACGCCCTCTACCAGAAAGACGAGAAGTACATCATCGGTGACGACGGCAGCATCGTGATCGTCGACGAGTTCACGGGGCGTCAGATGGCCGGCCGGCGCTGGAGCGACGGGTTGCATCAGGCGGTTGAGGCCAAAGAAGGCGTCGAGATCAAGGGCGAGACGCAGACACTCGCCACGATCACGATTCAGAACTACTTCCGCATGTACGACAAGCTGGCCGGCATGACCGGTACGGCCGAGACCGAAGAAAACGAGTTCCATCAGATCTACGGGCTCGACGTCATGGTGATTCCCACGAATCGCCCCGTGGTGCGTGATGACCGCAACGATCTGATCTTTCGCACGAAACGCGAGAAGTACAACGCGATTCTTGACGAGATCGAGCGCATGCATCGCCTGGAGCTGCCCGTGCTGGTCGGTACCACAAACGTCGAGGTCAGCGAGACCCTCGCGCGCATGCTCAAGCGGCGAGGTATTGCGCACAACGTGCTCAACGCGAAGCAGCATCAGCGCGAGAGCGAAATTGTCGCTGAAGCAGGCCAGCCAGGTGCCGTCACGATCGCGACCAACATGGCGGGCCGCGGTACCGACATTCGTCTGGGCGATGGGGTGAAAGACGCACGCAGCGTCCGCTGGATCAAAGAGCACAATGTCGAGTTGGACGCAGTCCAGCCGATCGATCCGACCCGTTATGACGGCAAGATCGAGTCGCGCTCCGCCGAGCATCTTTTCGAGGATGGCGGGCTGCATATCATCGGCTCAGAGCGCCATGAGTCGCGGCGCATTGACCGCCAGCTGCGTGGTCGTGCCGGCCGTCAGGGTGACCCGGGCGCAACCCAGTTCTTCTTGTCGCTCGAAGATGACCTCATGCGCCTCTTCGGTGGCATGGATCGCATCGCGCAGGCCATGGAGAAGATGGGCGCCGAAGAGGGCGAGGTGATCACACATACGCTGGTCACCAAGTCAATCGAGCGCGCCCAGAAGCGGGTCGAAGAAAACAACTTCGAGGCCCGCAAGCGGCTGCTGGATTATGACGACGTCATGAACCAGCAGCGCGAAGTCGTCTACGACATGCGTCTGTTTGCCCTCGAGGGGGGAGAAGACCTCAAGGGTGAGCTTTGGGAAATGATCGAGCTCAGCCTTGAAAAGCTGGTCGAAGAGTACGCTTCGCCGAGCGCCGATCCTGAAGACTGGGAGCTTGGCGGACTCAAGCGCCGGCTGCTCATGGACTTCATGGTGCCGGTCGAGGGCCTGCCCGACGATGATGGGGCTGACCACGAGTTCAATCACGAAGATGTGCTCGACCTGTGCCTCGAAGCCGCGCGCGCGCAGTTCCACCGCAAGATCGAGACATGGGGCGAGCTGGCCGGGCGTGTGATGAGCTTTCTGCTGCTGTCGACGATCGACAGCAAGTGGAAAGACCACCTCTACGACCTCGATCACCTCAAGGCATCGATCGGATTCCGTGGTTGGGGGCAGAAAGACCCGCTGGTGGAATACAAGAAGGAGGCGTTCGAGATGTTCGTCGACTTCATGAATGACCTGCGCGGTACGATCACGCAGAATTTCTTTCGCGCTCAGGTGACCGCGCAGCCGCAGGTGCCTCAGCCGGCGCAGCGCATGACGCTCTCCGGCCCCAGTGAGGCGCAGGCCGCCGCCGGCGTCGCAGGCGCCCGCGCCGCGGCCCCGGTCGGGGGAGGGGGCGCTGCTTCCGCACAGCCGCGGGTGGATGCCACAGGCATTGCCGTACGGGCACGCGTCGAGGCGGCGGGGGTACCGGCCGGCATGCCGTCAGGTCTGGGCACGCCCACCGATGTCTCGCAGCTGTCGACCAATCGCGATGCCTCGGCCGCGGGCGGGGCGCAGCCCGCCAGGGCGAGCGACGAGCCCGGTCGCAATGACCCGTGCCCATGCGGCTCGGGCAAGAAGTACAAGAAGTGCCACGGAGCAGCCGGCTGACCGAACCCATCGGGTCGGCCCTGGCCTAGCCCCGCACGTACTCCTCGACCGAGGCGGCGACCCGCCTGGCGTCGTCCGCGATGCCGGCGATCACCCCGGA
>CAYVPD010000336.1:0-2131 GCA_964453545.1 uncultured Gemmatimonadaceae bacterium | reverse complement strand
GATGAAGTCGGCCCATTCCGACGCGGCCTCTTGTACCTCGCTCGGCCCGAAGACGCCCAACTCGATGCGATCACTGATCTCGAGCCCGCTGTCCTTGCGCAGCCGCTGAATGCGGTTGACCAGCTCGCGGGCTCGTCCCTCGCGCTCAAGCTCTGGGGTGAGCTGCGGGTCGAGCGCGGCCACATGCCCGTTTTCGGCCTTGACCGCCCACGTGCCCTCAGCCTCCTCGATCACCTCGAGGTCGCCGGGCTGGAGCGCACCGGTGTCGTCACCCACCGTGATCTCGACCGCTTCACCCGCGCGATACGCCGCGAGCGCGTCTTGCGAGAGCGCGCGAATCACGTTGGCTGCGTCGTTGGTCGCCTTGCCCCAACGCGGCCCGAGCGCACGGTAGTTGGGGCGCGGGCTGAGCGTCACGAGCCCGGCCGCATCCGTCAAAAATGCGATCTGCTTTACGTTGAGCTCATCGCGTACCACATCGAGAATCTCAGGCCGCAGATCGATGCCTCCGGGAACGACGGCCTGCATGCGGGCCAACGGCTGCCGCACTCTGATGCGCACTTCTTCGCGTGCCGCACGCCCGAGCGAAACCAACTCACGCGCCGCGGCCATTTCGGCCTCCAACTGGGGGTCGGCCTCCAGCGCCGGGGCCGTTGCACCCAACCCTGCCCCGGCCCCACCCGCAACCGGGAACCGCTGCAGATGCACCGACGCGCCAGTCAGGGCGCGATGCAGCCAGTCCGACACAAAGGGCGTGACCGGTGCGGTGAGAATCGCCACCGTGCGCAGCGCGTCGTACAGCGTACGAAACGCCGCACGCTGATCGGCCGCGTCGTCATTGCCCCAAAAGCGCGCCCGGCTGCGACGCACATACCAGTTCGACAGCTCATCGACAAAGTCGACGACCAAGCGATAGGCCCGCGTGATCTGATACCCGTCGAGCTCGGCTCCGACCTCGGCGACCAGGGTCGCAAGGCGCGACAGCAGCCAGCGATCGAGCACACCGCGCTCGGCCGGCGAGGGGTCAGCCTCGCTTGGCGTCCACGACTCCGTGCCCGCATAGAGCGCAAAGAAGCGGTATGTATTCGCGACCGTGTCAAAAAACTTGCGGGTCGACTCGCGCACGCCCTCGGAGTCGTAGCGGGTCGGCACCCAGGGGTTGGACACCGTCACGAAGTACCAACGCAGCGCATCAGACCCGTGGTCCGCAATGGCATCCCAAGGATTGACGGTGTTGCCGCGCGACTTCGACATCTTCTGACCCTCGGCATCAAGCACGAGGTCGTTGACGATCACATTGCGAAAGGCCGGCCCGCGCCCGAGCATCGTCGAGATCGCCATGAGCGAGTAGAACCACCCGCGCGTCTGGTCGAGCCCCTCGCAGATGTAGTCGGCCGGAAAGTGCGCCTCAAACTCACGCTCGTGCTCGAAGGGGTAGTGCCACTGCGCGTAGGGCATGGCGCCGGAGTCGAACCAGACATCCATGACGCCCGGCGTCCGCCGCATCGTGCCGCCACATTCCGGGTGCGTGCAGCCCCATGTGTAGTCGTCGATGAAGGGGCGGTGGGCGTCGAAATCATCGCCCAGCGTGCGCCCACTGCGCTCAGCCAGCTCGGCAAATGAGCCGAGCCATTCGAGGTGGTCTTCGTCGCGGTCACACACCCAGACCGGCAGGGGCGTGCCCCAGTAGCGATCGCGCGACAGCGCCCAGTCGACATTGCCACGCAGCCATTCGCCGAAACGCTTCTCACCCACCTCAGGCGGGTGCCATGCCACCTGTGCGTTGTTGGCCAGCATCTCGTCTTTGAGCGTCGAGGTGGCCGCAAACCACGAGGCACGCGCGAGATAGATCAGGGGCGACGAGCAGCGCCAGCAATGGGGATAGCTGTGCGACTCCATGACGTTGCGCCACAGCAAGCCGCGCTCAGCGAGGTGCGCGACCACCTTGGGGTCGGCGTCTTTGACAAACAGGCCGCCCACCACCGGCAGCGACGCCTCGAAGTGCCCTGCGTCATCGAGCGGCTGAAACATGGGCAGTCCGTGGCGCTGCCCCGCAGCGTAGTCGTCGGCGCCAAAAGCCGGCGCCATGTGCACGATGCCCGTGCCGTCGTCGGCGCTGACGAAGTCTTCG
>CAYVPD010000335.1:0-2145 GCA_964453545.1 uncultured Gemmatimonadaceae bacterium | reverse complement strand
CGCTCGGCGGCGCGGCAAGTGGGGAGCTATCGGCGTCATCGTCTTGTCGCTTCTGGTGGGGCAGCTGCCCCCATCTGCCCAAGAAGGGGTGGCCACGGCGCTGCGCGTGAGTGTGCTGCGACCCTTCATCGCGCTTCAGGAAAGTCTCTTGCGCGCAAGGGTGCGGGCGGGCAGCGTCGTGGCGCTGCAGGCACGACTCGATTCGCTTCAGGCCGTTCTGCTGACGTCAGCGACCCTCGCTGAAGAGAATCGGCGGCTGCGTGACCTGCTCGAGATCTCGCCGCGCATTGGCCCTGGCTGGCAAGGCGCCCGGGCCCTGCGCTCAGGCACCGAAGCCACCGGCGGTCTTTTCATGCTCGACGCGGGTAGCAACGAGGGTGTGCGCGTCTGGTCTCCAGTGGTGGCCGCATCGGGGCTCGTCGGTGTGGTTCGCGAGGTGGCCGCAGCGAGCGCAACTGCGATGGATTGGTCCCACCCTGACTTTCGTGTCGCCGCGATGAATGACGCCGGTACGGTCTTTGGTATCGCCCAGCCCCAGCCGGGATTGCTGGGGGGGCGTAGCCAGCTGTATCTGGGGGGCACCCCCTTTTCGGCCTCGCTTGACGCAGGCACCACCATTGTCACGTCGGGGGTTGGTGGGGTGTTTCCTCGGGGGATTCCGATTGGGCGCATTTCCGGGGTGGCTGAGGTGCAGGAGGGCTGGCAGCGAGCCTACTGGATCGAGCCGTTTGCCGAGCCTGAAGATGCGGTTCAGGTGCTCCTTGCGACGACCGATTCGATGACTGTGCTGCAATGGCCGGCCTTTGCCGTCGGAACGTCACGGGAACGTGAACTGGCCCTTGGCGAAGCCCAAGACTCGGTCGCTACGCTGGCACAACGAGTGCGGGCTGCAGAAGAGCAGCTGCAAGCGCTACAAGACTCTCTTGCTGAGTTGCGGGGTCGGGGGGCCGCCGTGCGCCGATGAACAACTGGCGAATCGCGGCCAGCGTAGGCCTCATCATGCTGCACTTTCTGCTGCATGTCGGGCTCGGGCTGGGGCCCGCTGCGCCAGATCTGGCTACGCTGGGTGTACTCGTGCTGGCTCGTGAAACCGGCTTTGTGGCGGGTGCCGTGACGGGTTTCGTTGCCGGCCTGCTTGAAGACGCACTCAATGTGCTTTCGTTTGGCAGCGCCACACTGGCCCTGACGTTGGTCGGAGCTGCAGGTGCTCGCAGCCGCGAGTTGTTCGTCGGTGACTCCAAGCTCTTCGTGGTGGCTTATATCGGGCTTGGAAAGTGGGGGAGAGATGCGGTGCAGTGGTTTGCCACGACAGAGCCTCTGAGAGATCCGCCGGTATCGAGCCTGCTTGTCGAGTCGGTTATTGGCGCGCTCTACCTGGCGTGGCTGGCGCTGGCGCTGCGGCCGCTGGTTCGGCCCGCCACCCAGTCTGAGGCGCGTGTGGCGCAGGGCGCGGCCCGATGAACGCGCATCACCCGCTGGCGCGGCAGGCACGATCGCGCATCGTCCACACCATGCTGCTGGTTGTCGGGGGCGTGATGGCTCTCGCCTTCTTTCGTGTTCAGGTGCTGGGCTCGAGCACCTATGCGCTCTCGGCAGAGAACAACCGCCTGCGGGCCCTTGAACTTCCGGCCCCCCGTGGCGTCATCTACGATCGGGCCGGGCGTCTGGTGGCCGACAACGTGCCCGGTTTCTCGATCACCCTCTTGCCGGCGCCGACCGACTCGCTTGTGGCGACGCTCGAGCGCGTCGCACAGCTCGTGCCGGGGGTGGCCGATCGGCTCGAAACGCTGCAGCGCCAGGCGAGAGAGACGTACGGACTTCAGCCGCTGGTGGTCGACATCGATGCCAGCTATGACCAGGTCGCCGCGCTCGAAGAGCGCAGGGCCCAATTCCCCGGGCTGCACATCGAGACACGGCCGCGGCGCAGGTATCCTGCGGGCGAAGCGATCGGCCATCTGATCGGCTACCTCGGGGAGATCACCCGCGACGAGCTGAACTCCGACTACTACGCCGAAGAGCCCTATGAGCAGGGGCTGCTCGTTGGCAAGACGGGTGTGGAGCGGCAGTACGAGAAGCAACTGCAGGGGCGTGAGGGCACACGCTATGTCGAGGTCGATGCCCGCGGTCGGCTCGTGGGTGAATTCA
>CAYVPD010000334.1:0-2150 GCA_964453545.1 uncultured Gemmatimonadaceae bacterium | reverse complement strand
GGGCGTGGTCGATGTGGAGCGGGAGCGCGAACGCCTTGCGGCAGAGATGAGCCGGGTCGAGAAGCTGCTCGCCGGCACTGAAGGCAAGCTTTCCAACGAGGGCTTCGTATCTCGTGCTCCCGAAGAGGTGGTGGCTCGGGAGCGGGAGAAGGCCGCCAGTCAGCGGGAACAGCTGGCGGTGTTGCGCGACAAGTTGCGTCTCTTCGAGGGGATGGCGTGACGAGCGAACTGCGGTCTGAGCCGGGACGAGACCAACACCTGGCGGCAGCGCGAGCCTCCCGGCAGGGGCGCCGCGTCGCGCTTGCCACGCTGCTGTTGTGGATGGGGGTCGGTGCTTGTGCGCGACAAGGTTCACTCAGCGGCGGCCCACAAGATCGTCGCCCTCCGGTGCTTGTCGCGGTGCAGCCCGACACGTTTGCCCGTGTGGAGCCCGGAGACGACCGCATTCGCATCGTCTTTGACGAGACGATCTCCGAGCAGGTCCAGGGCGGCACGATGAACGACGTCGTGCTCGTCTCGCCCCGCACCGGCGAGGTCGAGGTGAAGCATTCGGGCAATGAGCTCGAAGTGCGGGTCGAAGGTGGATTCGTCGAGGGCGCCGTCTATCGAGTGACTGTGCTTCCGAAGTTGACCGATCGCTTCAGCAATGCGCTGCTCGCCCCCTTCGAATGGGTGTTCACCACCGGCCCCGATTTTGAGCGCAACGCGCTCGCGGGCGAGCTCTGGGATCGCGTGACGGGTGATCCGATTGTCGGAGCCGAGGTCGTGGCACTGAGCGAGGACTCGGTGCCCTATGTGGCCGTGACCGATAGTGCGGGAATCTTCGCCATGCGTTACCTGCCCACCGGGCGCTACGAGCTTTCGGGGCTGATCGACCGGGATCGCGACCGCACGGTCGACCCGTTCGAGCCGCAGGGCCGTGGCGACGATGTGGTGATCGGTGCGGCTGACACCCTGCTGACCTCGTTCGCCCTCATGGTGCCCGATACGACCCCGCCGAGGTTGGCGCTGGGCGAGAAGATCGACTCCACCCGAGTGCGCATCACCTTTGACGATCCGCTGGATCCGTCGCAGTCGCTCGAGCGCTTCGTGAGAGGGGTATACCGCGATTCCGGCGACACGCCTGCCGTGCTTCGCGTGCTGCATGAATGGGAGTACGAGGCGTGGCAGGATTCGGTCTCGGCGACCGCGGAGGCCGAGGGTGACGAGGCCTCCGACGCAGGGCCGCGACCGGATTCCGCTGCCGCGCTTCCGGATTCGCTGGAGATCGGTCCTGACGGACGCGTGCTCGGGCCTGACGGCAAGCCTATCGACCCGGGGGAGAAAGAAGGCGGAGCGACCGGAGAAGGAGTCCGCGGCGAAGGCCCAGGCGGTGGGGCGGGGCAGGGTGCAGGGCAAGCGGCTGAGCGGCGGGAGTTCCTGCCCAACGGTGAGCGCGTGCCGAGTACGGCGCTGGTGCTCTTCTTCCGAGATGTCATCGAGGGGGGATCCACCTACACGGTCGCGCATGGACCGATCGCCAACATCTCAGGGTTGGTGACCGAGCAGGGCGAGGGCCAGATCCGGCTTGCCAGAGACCCGGAGCCGCCCGCCGCCGACTCGGTCGTGCCGGATTCCCTGATGCCCGATTTGATCATGCCCGATTCTGTCGCGCCCGATTCCATCCGGCCTGACTCGATCCTGCCAGACTCGATCCGGCCCGATACAACGGGGTCAGAGCGGGTGCGGTTCGGTATGCGCCGGCCCGAGGCGTGGCTGCGCGGTTTGTTGCAGGGGCGGCTACAAGCGCCGTGAGCGATCTTCGCAGGAGCATTCCCAGCGTAGACCTGCTGCTTGAGGCGCCGGAGGTTCAGTCGCTGCTCGAGCGCTGGCCGCGCGCGCGGGTGCGAGACGCGTTGCGCGTGGCTACGGATCAGGAGCGCGGGCGCATCGCCCATGACTCTGAAGCGGCTCGGGATGGTGCGCACGCTTTGGAGATTGCCGACCCTGTGCGCTATGTCGCCCTCGCCGCGAGCGCCCTCGCGCAGGCCGACGAGCCGATGCTGCGCGGGGTGATCAATGCCACGGGCGTGGTCTTGCACACCAACCTCGGTCGGGCGCCGCTCGCCGCGCAGGCTCGGGCAGCCGCGGCCTCAGCGAGTGAAGGCTAC
>CAYVPD010000333.1:0-2151 GCA_964453545.1 uncultured Gemmatimonadaceae bacterium | reverse complement strand
CGACGCCAAGGCGATCAAAATCCATGGCCACGGACGCAGGGCGTAGTGCGCCACGTTGAACCAGAGCACCGCCTTGAGCGCGTCGGTCTCGTTGCGGGCGGCGAGCATGCGCTGGGCCGCGTAGCCCCCGCCACCCGGCTCGGAACCGGGGTACCAGGTGCTCCACCATTGCACCGCGATGGGCACGATGAAGACGGCCACCGCGGTCGAGGGGTCACCAAAGTCAGGCAGAAATGACAGGCGCCCGACGACGTCGGGGTTGCTCATGAGCGACTGCAGACCGCCGACCTTCGGGTGCCCGACGGCGACGACCGCGGCCCCGACCGAGCCCACCATAGCAACGGCGAAGAGCACCAGATCGGTCGCAACCACACCGAGCAGGCCCGAGGTGGCCGAGTAGAGCAAGGTGATCGAGCCGGCCACGGCGACCACCGTGAGGGGCTCAACGCTGAGCAGTACGCCACCAATCTTGATGGCGGCCAGGGTGACGGTGGCCATGATGACCACGTTGAAGAAGACGCCCAGATAGACCGCGCGAAATCCGCGCAAAAATGCCGCGGGCCGGCCCGAATAGCGCAGCTCGTAGAATTGCATGTCGGTCAGCACTCCGCTGCGCCGCCAGAGCCGGGCATAGAAAAACACGGTGAGCATGCCCGTCAGCACAAACGCCCACCACACCCAGTTACCACTGACGCCGCTTGTGCGAACGATATCGGTGACCAAGTTGGGCGTGTCGGTCGAAAAGGTGGTCGCAACCATTGAGGTTCCGAGCACCCACCATGGAATGTGGCGCCCCCCGAGAAAGTATTCGGTCGTGCTCTGGCCGGCGCGCCGAGTGAACCAAAGTCCCACGATCAGTACGACGAGGCCATAGGCGGCCATGACCATCCAGTCGAAGGGGGCAAGCTTCATCGTTTGGTTCTCGTGGAGTGAATCATTTTGCGTGGGCAGGGTAGACGCCGCATGAGTGCAAACTACCGCATTCTGTCACAAAAGAAGGTTTGCAGATGTCCAGACCATTGAAAGAACGACTCAACCAGTGGTTCATGCATGTGGGCAGCCGCATCGTGTTTGGGCTCGACGCATTTTGCGTGCGATGGTCCAAGGTCGGCAATCGTCCGTTTTTTGAGGCTGAGGATTTCGCCTGGGCCTCGAAGGTCGAAGCCGAGTTCCCCGCCATTCGGGCCGAACTCGATCATCTCCTGAAGCATCGGGAGCAATTGCCCAACTTCCAGGACATCTCCAAAGAACAGAAGTGGCTCACGACGGATGACGGGTGGAAGACCGTCGTGTTTTATGCCTACGGCCTCAAGGTACCGGGCACCTGCAAGCTTTGTCCCTCGACGGCCCGGGCCCTGAAGCACATTCCGGGCATGAAGACGGCCATGTTTTCCATCTTTTCGCCCCACAAGCACATTCCGCCCCACCGCGGGCCGTACAAGGGTGTGCTGCGCTATCACCTCGGTCTGAAGGTGCCAGAGCCAGCCGAGGCCTGTGGCATTCGTGTTGCTGACGAAACGCGGCACTGGCATGAGTGCGAGAGCATGATCTTTGACGACGCCTTCGAGCATGAGGCCTGGAACAACACCGACGAAGTGCGCGCTGTGCTGTTCGTGGATTTCGTGCGACCAATGCGCTTCCCGGGCTCGCTCGTGAATCGTCTGCTGATCTGGCTCATCGCGCTCTCGCCCTTTGTGCTGGGCTCAGCGGGAAATCAGCTCGCGTGGGAAAAGCGCTTCAACGAGGCGATGCCGAAAGCGTCTTGAGACGGACAGCGACCGTACTCAGGACATCGACTGCAGGGCGTCCACCACGGCATCACGGTCGTCAGCGTGGGTCAGACCCAGCCAGCGGCGGCCTGCCGGAATCGCGGTCAGCCTGAGCTCTCCTGACTGTACCAACCGGTCCAATGCTGTGCTCAGGGCGAACTCCTCATGCGCGGCTGGACCCGCGTTCACGAACGCATCAAAGTCCCGTGCCAGCCACTCGAGCGTGCGTTCCGGCAAACCCCAGAGGTTCATGGACACCGGCGTGCCAGGCCCAATTAGATGCCGGCGCCCCTGAGGGTCGGTGCCCTCGAGCCGGTCAGGCTGATCGGGCGGGCCGGGCTGGTCTGCTGGAGCGGGGCAACGATGCAGGTTGGTGAGCTCG
>CAYVPD010000332.1:0-2154 GCA_964453545.1 uncultured Gemmatimonadaceae bacterium | reverse complement strand
GTTTCGCCCCGACAGCGAGCTGTATTGGTGCACCGGCCTGGACCTGCCCGAAGCTTTGGCTGTCATCAGCACGGTCGAGGGGGGTGCGGGTGGCGACGCTGCCGGGGTCCTGCAGGCTCGCATGACCCTCTTCGTGCAGCCGCGCGATGCCGAGGCGGAGCGCTGGGCCGGTGTGCGTGAGGCCCCTGAGGCGATTGGTGCCCGGCTTGGAGCCGATGCCGTCTTTGCCCTCGACGAACTGCCCACACAGCTCGCACCGCAGCTCGACGCGGCCGACACGGTGTTCTTTCGCTTCGGGGCCCATGCGCACATCGAGGGGCACATTGTCGAAGCCCTGCAGCGCGCCCGGGCGCGAGGGGCCCGCAAGGGCAGCGGACCGCGCCGCGTGATCGATCCCGGCGAGGCACTGGACGCCCTGCGCCTCGTCAAAGACGCCCACGAAATCGCGCGCATTCGTGCGGCTGCGGCCCTTACGCTTGAGGGATTCCGTGCCCTCTCGGGGCGCGTGCATGCGGGGGTCGGGGAGTGGGCGCTGCAAGCCGAACTTGAGGCTGCCTTTCGACGCGGGGGCGGGGACGGCCCCGCCTTCGGCACGATCGTCGCGTCGGGCGCCAACGCCTGCGTGCTGCATTACGTGTCCAATCGCGATCGCCTGACGGCGGGACAGATGGTACTCGTCGATGCAGGGGCAAGCCGAGGATGGTATGCGGGTGACGTCACGCGCTCGTTTCCGGTCGACGGCCGGTTCTCCCCTGAGGCGCGCGCGGTCTACGACGCGGTGGAGCGCGCCCGGGCCGCGGCAGTCGCAGCCGTGCGCCCTGGGGTCACGATCGATACGGTTCATCGGGCAGCGCTCGAGGTCTTGTGCGCCTTTCTGGTCGATGAGGGGCGGGTTGCCGGATCGGTCAGCCATGTGCTCGAAAGCGAGAGCTACAAGCCATTTTACCCGCATTCGACCTCGCACTGGCTCGGGCTCGACGTACATGACGTCGGTGACTATGCGCTCAAGGGGGAGGGCCGGGTGCTCGAGCCTGGCATGGTGCTCACGGTCGAGCCGGGGCTCTATTTCCCGACCGACCCACGCTTTTCGCAGATCGGCGTGCGCATCGAAGACGACGTGCTCGTGACGGCCGACGGCCATGAAAACCTGACCCAGGGCGTCGCGACTGACGCTGAGGCCATGGCGGCGCTGGCGGCCGGCTGATGCGGGTGGCCGGCTGTGAGGCCGTGGCCACGCGTTGCCGCAAGCAGCTCTAAAGCAGCGAGATGATGCGCCGCAGCGTGCGGGGCGCTGAGCCCAGCGCCAGATTGCTCAAGTAGACCCCTCGTGCTCCCGCATCGAGCACGGCGCGAATGCTCCGGGCGGTGATCTCTTCAGGGCTGGCTCCGGCGTCGAATTCCCGCGTCAGCTGTTCGGCCGGCACGGGCAAGAATCGGCTCAGCTGCTCGAGGGTCGATGGGTTTGCGCTTCGGTAGTGAAAGATGCCGACCAGCCCCGGGGTCTGCACCTCACGCCGGTGGAGTTCGGCGAAGAGCGTTTCGATGCGCCCAGCGTCGTGATGGCTGACGACCTGGGTCAGAAAGAAGTCTGCGGTTGCACGCGGATCCGCAAGGAACCCGGCCTGTTCCTCGGCGGGGCGAAAGGGATTGGCCCAGCCGCCCAGCTGCAGCGCCGGCACGTGTTCACGAATGCGTTCGCGCAACAGGTACGCATGTGGAAAGCACCTCGGCCGGCCCACGCTCGTGTCGCCCCCAAGCACCGTCAGGGCGCTGAAGCCCTGCGCATGGGCCCGCTCGGCGTAGAGCAGACAGTATTCGAGGGAGTGCTTGCTGGTCAGAAAGGGCACCACCCGCCCGCGGGGCACATCGTCGTCGAGGTTTCCGGCCAAGTGTGCCAGGTTCTCTTCTTCGGCCTGCCCGACGGCATCGTCGGTGAGAAACAAGTGGCGCCCGTCGAGCGTGAAACGGCGGATGGCTCGATTGAGATCAATCCACGCATCGATGGCGCGCCCACCCTCGAGGTGCGCCCGCGGAGGACGCAGCTCCACCGTGATCAACGGGGGTGCGTCCCCGGTCGTGCTGCCCTGCAAATCGTCGACGAGTGAGGCTACGGAGCTCATATCGCCGGCGAATCAGCCAGAACAGCGAGAGCGG
>CAYVPD010000331.1:0-2162 GCA_964453545.1 uncultured Gemmatimonadaceae bacterium | reverse complement strand
GAAGAAAGTGCCCATTACAGTGTGGTCTTCGTCGACGAAGACGGTGATGTACTCACGCCTGATGATGACGAGTTTCTCGAGGTTGTCGTGGCCAGCTCGTCTGTCGCCGAATGGGAGCAGGACACCCCCGGCGAGTTCGGCGGGCATCTTCATGGTGAAACCGCCGGGACCACCACGGCGGTGTTTCGCCTGATGCACGGCACCGTGGGCAGCAGCAGCGCTCACGCCGACTTTATCGCGACCGGGATTCAGGTCGTGGTGAACTGACGCGCTGAAGCAGCTATGGGCGCAAAAAATCGGGGCCGGTCCACGCGTAGTGGATCCGGCCCCGAGTGCGTACCGAGGGGGGATTATTGAAGCCCGGTCTGCAACAGTGGCAACCTCCCCATCGCTTCCGCCTTCCTCATTCGAGAGGCATGGCGTCTACGTCGGAAGTCAGTCCCGGCTTCAGTCGTATCGGCTCAATAATGAGGCCCTTCGGAACGCACCTTCAATCTAACAGCGCCTTCGGGTCGGTCAAACCGTTCGAAAGCTGCGCAACAGAGTCAGATTGCGCCGATCCAGCGTCACCTCGTCGTCACCCTTGGGCGTCTCGAGCACCTTGGGAATGTGTCTGAAACGCGCATCGGTCATGATGCGCCGAAACGGCTCCTGACCGAGCGTGCCCTCGCCAATGCCAGCATGCCGGTCTTTGTGCGAACCCAGCGGGTGCTGACTGTCGTTCAGGTGAAAAAGCCCGAGGTCATCGATCGACAGATGCTGCTCAAACTCGGTCCACACCCCGTCGTAGTCGTCGACCAGGTCATAGCCGGCTGAATAGGCATGGCACGTGTCGACACAGACGCCCACGCGGGCCTGCAACTCGGTCGGGATCAGAGATCGAATCGCAGCCAGATGCTCAAAGCGCCCACCCACACTGGTGCCAGAGCCGGCCGTCAGCTCCAGCAGCACCCGGGTCTCGCCGCCGATGTCGCGCAGCGCTTCAGTCACGCAGGCTGCGTTGCGCTCAATGCCGGCCTCGATGTCACCATCGGTCGCATTGCCCGGGTGCGTGACCATGGCCTCGAGGCCCAGGGTCACACACCGGGTGAGTTCGGCCTTGAACGAAGCCAGCGAGCGCGCACGCAGCCCCTCGTCAGGCGACGAGAGGTTGATGAGATACGAATCGTGGCTCACCACGAAATCGATGCTGTGCTTCTGCCGCTCTTCGGTGAAGGCCTCAGCCGTAGCCTGGTCGACGGTCGGCTCAACCCAGCGATTCGGCTGCTTCGTGAAAATCTGCACGACCTGACTGTCGATGGCCGCGGCTCGGGCCGGCGCCGTAGTGACACCGCCGGCGACCGAAACGTGGGCACCGATCTCGTCGCACACGACCGCGCCTTCAGCAGCACCCTCGGCCGCCATCAGTCGGGCAGACCCGGCTCAGTCATCGAGCGCACGTCGAGCGCCGCATCCAGCGCATCTCCCTCAAGCAATCCCATCTCGACCACGACGTCGCGCACCGAGCGTCCCTCTTTGGCTGCCTTCTTGGCCACCTCAGCCGCCTTGTCATAGCCGATGTGCGGGTTGAGGGCCGTCGCGATCGCGGGGTTTTTCTCGAGCAGCTCACGGCAGCGGGCCTCATTGGCCTGAATGCCGACGACGCAGTTGTTCGTGAAGGCGATGGTGCCACGGGTGAGAATGTGAATGCTCTCCAGCAGGGCCTGCGCCATCACGGGCATCATCACATTGAGCTCGAAGTTGCCGCGCTGAGCGCCGATGGTAATGGTGGTGTGATTGCCCATCACACGGGCAGAGACCATCATCAGCGCCTCGCTCATGACCGGGTTGACCTTGCCCGGCATGATGCTCGATCCCGGCTGAATCGCCGGCAGCTGGATCTCGGAGAGTCCGCTGGTCGGCCCTGAGGCAAGCCAGCGAATGTCGTCGGCGATCTTCATCAGCGAAACGGCGAGGGTGTTCAGTACCCCGGAAAGATTCACCACGGCATCTTTGGCGCCCTGGGCCTCGAAGTGGTTGTCGGCTTCGCGAAACGCAAAGCCCGTGCGCTCGACGAGACGATGGATCGCCTTCTTGGCAAAGTCGGGACGCGTGTTGATACCCGTGCCAGTCGCAGTCCCGCCGAGGGGCATTTTTTCTTCATTGTTACTGCGCCCACCGAG
>CAYVPD010000330.1:0-2165 GCA_964453545.1 uncultured Gemmatimonadaceae bacterium | reverse complement strand
ACCCAGTGGTGGGCTCACCCTCGTTGAGCACGAGCAGGTGCCGAAGCAGCTCTTCATCGAGCTTCAAGATGCGCTCGAACTCGACAAGAGCCTCAGCCTCGGCCTCGAAGTGGGCGACCACGTAGTAGCCCATCTTGCCACGGCCAATGGGATAGGCGAGTGCCCGTGATCCCCAGTGGTCAACTTCGACGATGCGACCACCGGCATCGGTGATCAGCGCATGAAAGCGCTCGAGCTTGGCGTTGACGCCGTCTTCGTCGAGCGTGGCATCGAATACGTACACTACCTCGTAAAGCCGCATGTTCCCTCGGACCGTTACACGGAAGTACGGGCCCCTTCGTTCCGAAACACGACCGCGGTGTCGTGCCCCGTGAGGGGGCGGGATGAATCTGTAGCCTTGAAAACTAGGCGATCAAACGTTGAACCGGAAGAGCATGATGTCGGCGTCCTTCACAACATATTCCTTGCCCTCGGAGCGCAGCAGTCCGCGATCACGGGCCTCTTTCCACCCGCCGACCGCGAGATAGTCCTCATACGAGACCGTCTCAGCTCGAATGAACCCCCGCTGAAAGTCCGAATGAATCACGCCTGCGGACTCGGGAGCCGTCGAGCCAGCACGCGCCGTCCACGCCCGGCTCTCTTTTTCTCCGGTGGTAAAAAACGTCAGGAGGCCAAGCAGATGATATCCGGCACGGATCAGCCGATTTAGCCCTGTCTCGGCCAGTCCAAGGTCGCTGAGAAATTCGGCCTTTTCTGTAGGCTCGAGCTCAGCAAGCTCGGCCTCGATGGCTGAGCATACCACGACGAGCTCCCCTGCGTTGCCGGCCGCCACGTTGTCACGCAGCGCCTGAACCCAAGGGTTGTCACCATCAGGTAGGTCGGCTTCAGCCACATTGGCGACGTAAAGCACAGGCTTGGCCGTGAGCAACTGAAAGGTCTTGAGAATGCGCCGGTCTTCGTCGTCCAACCCGAGGTCACGCACCGAACGCCCCTCTGACAACGCCGAGCGCACGGCTTCGAGCACGGCCTGCTCACGCACAGCCTCTTTATCGCCGCTCTTCGCCTTCTTGCCGACGCGCTCGAGGCGCCGCTCCACCATGTCGAGATCGGCCAGCGCCAGCTCGGTCTCGACGACCTCACGGTCACGCACGGGATCGACGCTTCCGAGCACATGCGTGATGTCATCGTCGTCGAAACAGCGAAGCACGTGAGCGATGGCATCGACTTCGCGAATGTTGCCCAGGAACTGGTTCCCGAGCCCCTCGCCTTCTGCAGCTCCCTTCACCAGCCCGGCGATATCGACGAACTGGATCACGGTCGGGACCTTGGTCTTCGAGCCCGTGATCTCGTGGATGCGATCGAGGCGCTCGTCGGGCACTTCAACCGTGCCCACGTTGGGATCAACCGTGCAGAACGGATAGTTCTCCGACGGGGCTCCGGCCGCAGTAAGCGCGTTGAATAGCGATGACTTGCCGACGTTGGGCAGCCCGACGATTCCGATCTTTAGCATGAGAGGCAGACGAAGAGATGGAAACTGAGCCAAGACCCCCTCGTCGCACAGGGCGAGCGAGGGGGTCGAGGCAGACGATCAAGGCACGGCAGCCCGGAGGCTACCGAACCGCAGTGATGTCAGATCAGCCGAGCAGGCCGCGCACCGTCTCGATGACAACCGAGAGCGGAGCCACGTCTTCGGCGTGCACGCGCACAAACCAAGGCGCGAGCACCAAAGCGACGACGCTCATGAGCTTGATCAAAATGTTCAGCGAGGGGCCTGACGTGTCTTTGAACGGATCGCCGACCGTGTCACCCACGACCGCGGCCTTGTGCGGCTCCGAGCCCTTGCCCCCGTGAGCCCCACCCTCGATGTACTTCTTGGCGTTATCCCAGGCGCCGCCGGCATTGGCCATGAAGAGCGCCATCAGCACGCCAGTTACCGTCGCGCCGGCCAGCATGCCTCCGAGCGCCTCGACGCCTAGCAGGTACCCGACGACCACCGGAGCGGCGATGGCGGTCACACCGGGAAGCACCATTTCACGCAGGGCAGCCGCGGTCGAAATATCGACACAACGAGCCGAGTCCGGCTTGGCGGTGCCCTCCATGAGACCCGGGATCTCACGGAACTGTCGACGCACCTCGTCGACCATGCCTGCCGCGGCGCGGCCGAC
>CAYVPD010000329.1:0-2166 GCA_964453545.1 uncultured Gemmatimonadaceae bacterium | reverse complement strand
CGCGTGGGGGTATTGGATGGCCGGGCGCATTCCCGTGCGACCCACGGGGACGGCCCGTCTGTTGCCGGTGCCCGGATGGACTGGCGAGGGCGACTGGCTTGGCTACCTGCCATTCTCGGAACACCCGCACCAGTTGGCCCCCGAGCGCGGATTCATCGCCACGGCCAACAATCGTCAGTCGTGGGCACCGGTGTCGTGGCAGGTGAGCGAAGAAGTCTGGGCTGAGCCCTTTCGGGCCATGCGCATCACCGAGCGCCTCAGCGCTGGAAGCAATCTGACCGCCGACTCCATGGCCGCGCTGCAGAACGACGTCACGAGCAGCTTTGCGCAGCGCTATCTGCCAGCGGCCGTGCGCGCCTTTCAGGGGGCGCGCTACGACTCGATCGCCGCCTCTCTTGAGACGTGGGATGGCGCCCACACGCTCGACGATACCCGTGCTCCGGTCTTCCATGCTTGGGTACGGGCACTCCAAGGGCAGCTGCGTCGAGCCGAGTTAGGGAGCGACGAGGCCTTCTTTCCGCGCAGCCTGGTGGAGCGGCGCCTCGACGCCGAAGCGGTTGCTGACGAATTGGCGGTCGAGGCGGCACGTGAGGCCCGTGCGCAGGTGGCAGGCATGAGCTGGGGTCAGGTGCACACGCTCACGCTTGACCATCCGCTGGCTGCGGTGCCGGCGCTGCGCATGCTGTTCGGCTTTGGCCGCGTCGGGGTGCCTCGCCAAGGTGGACCGCACACGGTTGATGTCGCCGAAATGAGCGGGTCGGCGCCCGCGTGGGTGGTACGCTGGGGCGCGAGTCAACGCCACGTCGTCGACATGGCCGATCCCGACGCCACCGGCACCTTCGTGATTCCGGGCGGTGCCTCAGGATGGCCCGGCGATGACCTCACCATGGCCCAGTTTGATCGCTGGCTTGCCGGGGAGCGCATCTCGGTGCCGCTGTCGCGGGAACGCGTAGAGGCGCGCACGATCGCTCGGTTGCAGCTGCGGCCGTAGGGATATACGCCGCGGTGACCGGCCTTGCGGCTCCCCCTCGGGCACAGGCTCCGTCGGGGCCGCTCGCCTGAGGCGGGTGGATTTGGCTTTACGGGGCTCGCTAAGGCGAAGGCTGCCGTTGTGTGAAGGTTGAGTGAGCTTTGGTGCGGGCAGCCCTCGCGTTGCCCCGCGGAGCCTTGCCCGAGGAGTCGCGTGGGCCGGTCACCGCGATCTCTCACGCTGGTGGGGGCGGGGCTGCTGCGCCCCCGCCCGCCGCCCGGCCGCTGCAACCGAAGCCCCGGCGAGCGAACCTTGCGAAGCGACGCGAGCAAGCCGGGGTCTGCGGTTGTAACGGCCGGGGTAGCGTACCCGGGGTCTGCAGTTGCGGCAGCCTCAGCGCATCGAGTTACCGATCATGCATGTACGGATACGTGTGCTCGGTCGGCGGCACCTGCGTTTCTTTGATGCTGCGAGGCGTGACCCAGCGCAGCAGGTTCAGGGCTGACCCCGCCTTGTCGTTCGTGCCCGAGGCGCGTGAGCCACCGAAGGGCTGCTGTCCGACAACCGCACCCGTGGGCTTGTCATTGACGTAGAAGTTGCCGGCGGCGTGCCGCAGCGCGTCCATGGCCTCGCGAATCGGGGCGCGATCCCCCGAAAACACAGCGCCCGTGAGCCCGTAGGCCGAGGTCTCGTCGACCAGCCTAAGGGTGTCGCTCCACGCCGCGTCTTCGTAGACGAAGATGGTCATGACGGGCCCGAACAGCTCGTCGCGCATGGTCTCGTAGTGCGGGTCATCGACGCGCAGAAGCGTGGGGCGCACGAACCAGCCCTTGCTGTCGTCGCAGGTGCCTCCGGCGAGCACGTCGACGCCGGGCGCCGCCTGGGCCCGCTCCAGGTAGGCGGAGAGCTTGCGGAAGGCACCTTCGTGAATGACGGCGCCCATGAAGTTGCGAAAGTCGCAGGGGTCACCCATCGCGAGGCCTTCGGTGCGCTCGACCAGGTCGTCGCTGATGCGCTCCCAGAGGCTTCTCGGAATGTAGGCACGCGAGGCGGCCGAGCACTTCTGACCTTGATACTCAAAGGCGCCGCGGACGATGGCCGTGACGAGCGCATCGGGGTCGGCACTTGGGTGAGCGATGATGAAGTCCTTGCCCCCGGTCTCGCCCACGATGCGCGGAAAGTTGCGGTACAGGGCG
>CAYVPD010000328.1:0-2180 GCA_964453545.1 uncultured Gemmatimonadaceae bacterium | reverse complement strand
GGCGGCCTTCCCGGACAAGGTCGAGGCGTGGCGTGCGGGCAACGCCAACCTGATCGGCCTCTTCATGGGGCAGGTCATGCAGCGCACCGGCGGCACCGCCGACCCTGCGTCTGTGCGCGAACTGCTGCTGGAGCGGCTCTCGCAGGGGAGCTCGGCATGACGCTTCAGGGCCTTCGGGTGCGGTTTCCCCCCTCGCCGACCGGCTACCTGCACTTGGGTGGGGCGCGTACGGCGCTCTTCAACTGGCTGTTGGCCCGGCGTCATGGGGGCGCCTTGGTGCTGCGCATTGAAGACACCGACCGCGAACGCTCCGATGAGCGGCATGTCGAGGCGATTCTCGAGGGTCTCCAGTGGCTGGGACTCGATTGGGATGAAGGGCCGTACTTTCAGAGCGCAGGGGTGGAACGCCATCGGGCTGAAGCGTTGCGGCTGCTCTCCGAGGGCCGCGCGTATCGGGACTTCACCGACCCGGCGGCGCTGCGGGCCGAGGCTGAGGCTCGTGGCATCGGGCACCCTAGTGTTCTGGCGCGAGAAAAGGCCGACGCGATGGGGTCCGACGAGTCCGAGGCACGAGCGGCCGCGGGTGAGCCGCACGCCATCCGGTTGCGCATACCTGAGGGACACACGCAGTGGATCGACATGGTGCACGGCGAGATGGTGTTCGACAACCACGACCTCGACGACCTCGTGATCTTGCGGGCTGACGGCTCGCCGATCTACAACCTCGCGGTGGTGAGCGATGATGCCGAGCAGCGCATCACCCACGTGATTCGGGGAGATGACCATCTCTCCAACACGCCCAAGCAGATCCAGCTGTACGAGGCGCTTGGCCTCCCGGTGCCCACCTTTGGGCATGTGCCGATGATCTTGGGGCCGGACGGCAAGCGGCTGTCCAAGCGACATGGTGCGACCGCGGTGGGGGAGTATGCCCGCGAAGGCATCTTTGCCGATGCGATGGTCAATTTCTTGGCGCTGCTCGGATGGAATCCCGGCGATGAGCGCGAGGTCATGGACCGCGCAGAGCTTGTCGCCTCGTTTGCCATGGAGCGCGTGCAGAAGAAGAGCGCTGTCTTCGATCTCGACAAATTGAGCTGGTTGAACGGCCAGTACTTGGCACGTCAGAGCCCCGAGGATCTGGTTTCGCTGCTGCGCACCGAACTGGGTAGGCGTCAGATCACCGTCGAGGCCTCACCCGATTGGCTGGTGAGTCTGGTGCGCTTGCTCCAGCCGCGGGCCCGCAACAGCATCGAATTGGCCGACCTGGCCATTCCATTTGTGGTCGATGAGCCCCCGCTCGACGACGAGGCCGCCGCAAAGCATTGGTACAAAGACCCGCAGGGCGTCAGAACGCGCCTTGAGGGGCTTGCTGCGCGGTGCTTGGGCTTGGCGGAGTGGAGTGAGGCTTCGCTCGAGCAGGCGCTTCGTGAGCTCGCCGAAGAGCTTGGTGTCGGTGCTGGCAAGCTGATTCATCCGCTGCGTGTCGCCCTGACCGGGCAGGGCAACAGCCCTGGCATTTTTGAGGTCATGGTGCTCCTGGGGCGCACGCGCGTTGCTCAGCGCGTAGCGCGGGCGTGTCTGCTGCTCGGCACGGCGGGGGGCTCCGATGGCGGGTCGACGCCCGCCAGCTGAGGGCTGAGTCCGAATGGGCACGCGAGATCACGCCTTCATGGCGCGCGCGCTGGAGCAGGCGCGGTGCGCGGCGCTCCGTGGTGAGGTTCCCGTAGGTGCGGTCTTGGTGCGGGACGGCCGCTTGATTGCGGAGGGGCACAACCTCACGGTCACCCAGGCCGATCCGTCGGCCCATGCCGAGGTTGTGGTCTTGCGCAAGGCAGCAGCCTTGCAGGGCGACTTTCGGCTCGAAGAGACGACGCTCTACGTCACCTTGGAGCCCTGTGCCATGTGCGCGGGGGCGATTGTGCTCGCTCGGGTGCCACGCGTGGTCTATGGCGCGGCCGACCCCAAGGCCGGCATGGTCGATTCGCTCGGAGATCTGTTGCGCGACGCTCGGTTGAACCACCGGTGTGAGGTGCAGGCCGGGGTTGAGGCTGAGGCTGCGGGTGACCTGCTGCGGTCGTTCTTTCGGGCCCGGCGGGCCGAGACTGCGGGTCGCCAATGATGGGTGCGGCTCACTTTGTTCTGGCGTGCGAGGGCCGCCGTCGGGCGTGGCCCTTGGCCTTCGG
>CAYVPD010000327.1:0-2190 GCA_964453545.1 uncultured Gemmatimonadaceae bacterium | reverse complement strand
GGCAGCGCAGTCCAATACCGACCTCGGACTCATCAACAAGTGGCTGCGGAACATCAAAGACGTATACCGCATTCACCAGCGTGAGCTCGATACGATTCCCGAGGGAGAAGACCGGACGGACCGCCTGGTCGAGATCAATGTCTTTGAGCAGGTCATGAACCTTGCCGAGACGTCGATCGTGCAGCGGGCGTGGAAAAACGAGGAGCGTCCGACGATCCACGGATGGGTCTTTGACCTGAAGACGGGCCTGCTGAAGCCCGTCACTCGCGTGGATCCGAACAGCGAAATCGAAAAGATCTATCGCTTCGAGTTCTAAGCCCCGTACCGACGAGCTACGTAGTCGTCGAGAATTCGCTTGAACTCGTCGACGAGCCCCTCGCCCTTGAGTGTGGTGAAATGCTCGCCGTCCACATACACGGGTGCCTTGGGCTCTTCGAAGGTGCCTGGGAGCGAGATGCCGAGGTTGGCGTGTTTCGATTCACCGGGCCCGTTTACAACGCAGCCCATGACGGCGACATCAAGCTCTTCAACCCCGGGGTAGAGCTTGCGCCACTCCGGCATTTGCTCGCGAATGTAGCCCGTGATGTCTTCGGCCATCTCTTGAAAGAAGGTCGATGTGGTACGGCCGCACCCTGGGCACGAGGTGACCTGCGGCTCAAACGCGCGAATCGCCAGTGACTGCAAGATCTGCTGGGCCACACGCACCTCTTCGGCCCGGTCACCTCCGGGGCGCGGCGTCAGCGAGACGCGAATCGTGTCACCAATGCCCTCCATGAGCAGCGGCGCGAGGGCGGCGGTTGTCGCCACGACGCCCTTGTTGCCGAGTCCGGCCTCGGTCAGGCCAAGGTGAAGAGGGTAGTCGGAGCGCGGCGCAAGCAACCGGTAGACCTTGATGAGGTCAGGAACCACACTGACCTTGGCCGAAAGCACGATATTGTCGTGGGCCAGACCAACCTCTTCAGCCAGCGCGGCCGACCGCAGCGCACTCTCAACGATCGCGTCGAGCAGCACGTCTTTGGCCCCCTTGGGCTCGGCCAACCCCGCGTTTGCATCCATCATCTCGGTCAAGAGACGCTGATCGAGAGATCCCCAATTGACGCCAATGCGCACGGGCTTTCCGTGGTCGATGGCGACCCTGACGATGTCGGTGAAGTTTGCGTCGCGGTGCTTGGTGCCGACGTTGCCCGGATTGATGCGATATTTCGCGAGAGCCTCGGCGGTCTTCGGATACTTCGTGAGAATGAGATGCCCGTTGTAGTGAAAGTCGCCGACAATCGGCACATCGAGGCCGGCATCTTCAAGCCGCTGCACGATCTCGGGAACGGCTGCGGCGGCCTCCATCGTGTTGACCGTGACGCGTACGATCTCACTGCCCGCCAGAGCGAGCTCGGCCACTTGTCGGGCCGTGCCCTCAGCATCGGCCGTATCGGTGTTCGTCATCGACTGCACGCGCACGGGGTTGTTCCCGCCCACGCCCACACGACCCACCTTCACTTCAACCGTGCTGCGTCGTTCCCAGATGCTCACGAATGCCGCTCCTGAACGCTCGATGGACTCCGGCCGCCGGCTGGCGCGCCGCGACGTGTGAAACCCCTGCACTGCCAGCGGGATCCGACAGCAAAGGCAGGACGAATGGGGAATCTACTTCAGCTTGCGCAACAGGTGGAGAAGCCCGAGAGGGGTGTCGCCGAGATCGGCCGGCTGCAGCACTCGGTGATGTCGCGCCAAATGTGCGTCAATGAAATGAGCGACATGCTGGAGCGAGACGACCTGGTAGCCATCGCGCTCTCCTTGATGCCCATCTCCAAACGCGACAATGCGCACACGTAGACTGAAGCCATCCGCCTCGTCTGCACTCAGACTCACCATACCCTGATGCCTCAGACGTTCGATGCAATGCTGCATCTGTGTATCTGGGACGCAGCCGACACGCCTAAGAGCGGTTTCCAGCGCGGCGGGCTGACGAAGGGCATCGTTGACGCGGGGTTTGCCCTCTTTGACCTCGGCGATCAACACCTCGACGTCATGAGCGTCATCACCCCATAGAGCATCGCCCGGCAGCCGCAGATCATCTGACGGCCCGGGGTGGCCGCGCGGCACGACGTATTCAGCGCCCCTGAAACGGATCGCCAAGATGTCGAGGTCGGTGACCTGGTCGTACGAGCCGCGCCGCAACTCGCGGAGCACGGG
>CAYVPD010000326.1:0-2201 GCA_964453545.1 uncultured Gemmatimonadaceae bacterium | reverse complement strand
TCGGGCCCACAAGAAGTCCGCCCGTGTCGTCGGCGACGTGCTCGGCAAGTACCACCCGCACGGCGACCAGTCCATCTACGACGCGCTCGTCCGGATGGCGCAGGACTTCAACGTCCGCGGCCCGCTCGTCGACGGGCAGGGCAACTTCGGCTCGATCGACGGAGACTCGGCCGCCGCCTATCGCTACACCGAGGCACGTCTGGCGACACTGGCCACCGAGCTGCTGGCCGACATCGACAAAGAAACGGTCGACTACACGCCCAACTTCGACGGCCAGCGCAACGAACCGGTCGTGCTTCCGGGGCGGGTGCCCAACCTGCTCGTCAACGGCTCTTCAGGCATTGCCGTGGGCATGAGCACCAACATTCCGCCGCACAATCTTCGCGAGGTCGCGGCGGCCATCAAACTGCTGGCCATTGATCCCGACTGCTCGATCGATGATCTCATGCGCCATGTGCAGGGCCCTGATTTTCCGACGGCCGGCTTCATTGTCGGTGATGAAGGCATTCGCGACATGTACCACACGGGGCGAGGCCGGGTGGTCATGCGGGCGAGGGTCGTCAAAGAGGCGCTGCGCGGGGGCAAGGAGCAGCTGGTCGTCACCGAGATCCCCTACGGTGTTCAAAAGACCAAGATCGTCGACCAGATCGTTGATCTGGCTCGCAAGGGCAAGGCCGACGAGATCGCCGACATTCGTGATGAGTCTGATCGAGACGGCATCAGGCTTGTCATCGAGCTGAAGCGGGGTGTGTCGGCTCAGAACGTGCTCCCGATGCTGTATCGGCGCACCTATCTGCAGCAGACCTTCGGGGCCATCATGCTCGCCCTGGACCATGGGCAGCCGCGCGAGCTCAACCTGAAGCAGATTCTCGAGCACTACCGCGATCACCGGCTCGAGGTGATTCGGCGTCGCTCGCGCTATGAGCTCGAAAAGGCCGAGGCTGAGCGACACATCGTCGAAGGGCTGCTCGTTGCGCTGGATCACATCGACGAGGTGATCGCCATCATTCGGGCTGCCAAGGATCGCCCCGAGGCACGAGAGCGCCTCGAAGATCGCTTCGGGCTCAGTGAGGCGCAGTCTGATGCGATTCTCAACATGCGGCTGGGCAAGCTCACCCGTCTGGAGGGCAGCCAGCTGCGGGCCCGCCACGAAGAGCTGCTCTCAGTCATCGCTGACCTGCGCGACATTCTCTCAAGCGAAGAGCGTCAGATCTCGGTCATGCTCGATGAGCTCGGCGAGGCGGTCAGCACCTTTGGCGACGATCGCCGCACCGTGATTCTCGCCGATGCTGAAGAAGAGATTGCCGAGGTCGAAGAAGAGGTCGCTGACGAGGCAGTGGTCGTGACGGTGTCGCACGAAGGCTTCGTGAAGCGCATGCCGATGCACCTGTACCGGCGCCGGCTGAACTCGGGCAAGGCTCTCGTCGACATGGAGCGGCACGAAGACGACTGGATTGCCGACATTTTCGTGGCCAACACGCGGGGCTGGATCTTCGCCCTGACCGAACAGGGGCAGATGTACTACCTGTCGGTGCTCGACCTGCCTGAGAGCGGGCGCTCGAGTCGCGGGCAGTCGATCTATTCGCTTGTGGGCGGGGCTGACCGCAGCGATCGCATCGTCGCGATGGTGCCGGTTGATGAGCTGGGTGATGAGGATCGGGCCCTGACCTTCGTGACCGAGGGCGGTCAGGTGAAGCGCACAGCCATGAGTGAATTCACCAACCCGCGCGCGGGCGGCATCATCGCAGCCGGCGTAAAAGACGGAGATCGCATCATTGACGTCATGATCGGCGATAGCAGTGGCGAGTTGCTGCTGCTCTCCAAAGACGGGCGAGCCATCCGCTTCGCAGAAGATGATGTGCCAGTGCAGGGCCGAACCGCGCAGGGGGTCAAAGGCATCGGACTCTCAGACACCGACCGTGTGGTCGGGGCACTCCTGCTCAAGCGTGATGCCGGCGTGCTTACGGTGGCTGAAGACGGCTCGGCAAAGCGCACCGAGGTCGCCGAGTTCCCGCTGCAGAAGCGGGGCGGGCTTGGCACGCTATTTTCACCGACGACGGGTCGGGTGGCGCCGGTGGTCGCGGCTCTCGAGGTCGTCGAGCGTGACGAAGTGATGCTGATCACGGCCGGCGGGGTCACCCATCGTGTGGCTGCCGGTGCCGTGCCGCTGCAGGGACGTCGTGCGCAGGGCAAGCGGTTGG
>CAYVPD010000325.1:0-2211 GCA_964453545.1 uncultured Gemmatimonadaceae bacterium | reverse complement strand
GCCGATGCCAAGTCCTGCTCCGGACTGGCGACCGGCATCAGCTTTGAAGACGTCGGCTTTGCCTATCGGCAGGGTGAGCCGGTGCTTCGGGGCATCAACCTAGATGTCGCCAAGGGGAGCGTCGTGGCGCTGGTGGGGTCCTCGGGTGCAGGAAAATCGACGCTGGTCGATTTGGTCGGCCGCTTCTTCGAGCCGACTCAAGGACGCATCGCCCTCGACGGGGTCGACCTGAAAGATCTTTCTCTGCGGTCCCTGCGTGACCATCTGGGCATCGTGTCGCAAGACACCGTGCTCTTTCATGATACCGTCAGGGCCAACATCGCCTACGGTCGCCCTGACGCCGACGATGCCGCCGTCGAGGCGGCCGCCCGAGCGGCTAACGCCCATGGGTTTGTTGCAGCACTGCCCGACGGGTACAACACGGTCGTCGGTGAACGGGGCACGCAGCTTTCCGGGGGGCAGCGTCAGCGCATCGCAATCGCCCGCGCACTGCTGCGAGATCCGCCGATCCTGATCTTCGACGAGGCAACTTCGGCGCTTGATACCGAGTCGGAGCGCCTGGTCCAAGATGCGATCGAACGGCTGCTGGAGGGGCGTACCGTCTTCGTCGTGGCGCACCGGCTTTCCACCGTGCAGCGAGCCGACCTCATCGTGGTGCTCGAGGGCGGCTGCATCGTGGAACGGGGCACACACTCCGAGCTGATGGATCGCGACGGGGCCTATCGGCGCCTCTACGACCTGCAGTTCCGCGACGAGGTATGAGTCCAGCCGCCGGCCTGTCCGTGCCCCTCGCCCGCCGGGTGACGTGGTCCCACCGCCTTGAGTTTGCCTTGCTGAAGGCGCTTCGCCTCGTGCTGGGTCGGCTCCCTGAATCGGTGGCTCTCGACTTCGGAGAGGCCCTTGGAGCTTTCGCCGGAGGAGTGCTGAGACTGCGGCACGAGGTCGTGCGCGAGAATCTGAGCCGGGCGTTTCCCGAACTCGATGCATCAGGCCGCAAGCGCCTCGCGCTTTCATCATGGCGGCACCTCGGCCGTGAGGGGGTGGCGTTCATGCGCTCGATTCACACCGGGTCGCCATCACAGCAGACAGCCGAAATCATCTCGCGCACCGAGGTCGAGGGTCTGGAGGGTCTGGAGCAGGCCTTGGCAGAGGGTCATGGCGCGATCCTCGTGACCGGACACCTCGGTAGCTGGGAGATGGCCGGTGCCGCCCTTGCGGCACGAGGGGTCGCGCTTGACGGCGTCGCTCTGGTGCAGGCCAACCCGCTCTTTGACGGTCTTGTGCGAGAAGCCCGTGAGACGCTGGGTATGCGCCTGATCGAACGGGGCAATGCGATGCGGCAGGTGCCGAGGTCTCTACGGGCCGGTCGGGCCGTTGGTCTGGTCGCCGATCAGAACGCCCGCACGGGCGGCGTGTTCATCGACTTTTTCGGGCATCGCGCGGCCACCTTTCGCGGCCCGGCGCTCTTTGCAATTCGCACAGGCGCGCCGATCTTCGTCGGGGCATGCCTACGCTCGTCCAAACGTCCTCAGCGGTATCGACTGATGATTGAGCGCATCGCATTTGAGCCGTCAGGCGACCTCGAGGCTGACGTTCTGCGGCTCACCCAGGCGCACTCGTCGGTGCTGGAGCGTTGGGTGCGCACCGCCCCTGATCAGTACTTCTGGGCCCACAAACGATGGAAGACCCAACCGGGCGAAACGCCGCCCGCTTCCAGCGTGTAGCACAACTGAATTTCGACTTTCAAAGGCGCTGCCTTGATCTACCTTTGCATACCCGTTCACAACGAAGAACCGACGATCGGCCCACTCTTGTGGAAGCTGCGCAAGACGCTGACCGATGCCGAGTTCCGACGTGATTTTCGCATTGTGGTGCTGGATGATGCCTCATCTGACGGCACCGGTGAGGCACTCGACCGCTATCGCCGCACGCTGCCGCTGACGGTTTTGCGGTCTGACCAACGCTTGGGGTATGGGCGCGCGGTTGATCGCTTGCTGCGCCATGTCGTGGGGGAGTGCACATATCCGAAGCGTGACGCGGCGATCGTGCTGCAGGCCGACTTTTCTGAAGATCCGTCTGCGGTCGCCGATCTGGTGCGGGCCATCGAGGGTGGCGCCGACATCGTCGCGGGCCATGAAGTGACGGCCGAGGGCGACGCTGTGCCCTCCAATGTGCGATGGGCCCGTCGCGCCGTTCCCTGGGTGCTGGGCT
>CAYVPD010000324.1:0-2215 GCA_964453545.1 uncultured Gemmatimonadaceae bacterium | reverse complement strand
GGACGGGGGCGCAATGACTAGAGCGGCTCCCTGATGCTTTCGCGCGTTTTCTGGGGATGCCGGGAGGGTCGCTGGGAGCTGAACGCCTGCCGCCCTGTAGGCGTCATTCAATTTTCCAACCGCCCCGTGAATCAAAATGGGCCCTTGGTCCGAAGAGAGTGCAGCCAGCAAACGCTGCGCCTTGCCCAGCGCGTACCCGAAGAGAACGCTGGTCCGACGCTGACTCTGGTTGCGGCGCCACCAGGTGCCCAGATCTTCTGGTAGCTGGTCCGCCTGCGCCCAACGGAACACGGGTAACGCAAAGGTCGACTCGGTCACCAACAGGTGGCACGGGACAACTTCAAACGGGGTCGTTGTGGGGTCGACATGGCGTTTGAAGTCGCCCGTCACGACCGCAACTTGTCCCTTGTGCTCGAGTCGCACCTGCGCCGCGCCGAGAATGTGCCCGGCCGGATGTAAAGAAACGCGTACCGCTCCGATCGTGCGCGAAGCACCCCACGGCAGGGCCTCGACGATGCCCTTGGGCCCAAGGCGCACACGCGTCACCCCTGCACCCTCTTCGCTCACCAGATACGACTTGGACCCCCATCGCAGATGGTCGGCGTGGGCATGGGTCACCACTGCCCGGTCTACGGGTCGCCACGGATCGATGAAAAAATCACCGGGCGGGCAGTACAGCCCTCTGGGCGTGCTGATCAGCAGATCGTCGGAAGGGCGAGTCAAACCGTTCGAAACATCCGTGCTGAGCGGAATGGGTGTGAAACGCAGGAACTCCCGCGGCACCCGGGGGTGAGAATCGTCTGCACGGCCCTGCGAGAGGGCCGGCGCCGCACTCTACCCGAGGGATCCGGGCCAGATCCGGTGGACGCCATGGAACGTTTCAACACCGAACTCTTTCTGACGACCTCACAGGTCGCGGAGCTTTTGGCGGTGCACCCGTCAACCGTGAAGCGCTGGTGCAACGATGGCGACATCGTGGTGCACAAGACCGACGGTGGCCACCGCCGCATTCACCTCACTGATGTGTTGGCCCTCGCTGAAGATCGTGGCATCCCCTCGTTTCTGCAGCGCTTCGCGCCCTATGAGGCCCACGTTTGGAGCGCGTTTACGGCCGCTTCGACTGAGGGAGATTTCTCGCGCATCCACTCGCTGGCCATGGGGTGGTTGCACCGTGGCCACCTGCGGCGTATCGGGCAGCTCTTTGTGGAGCTCGCCCGTCAGCCCGACATCGATTTAGCAGACTTCTGCGATCGAGGCCTGCGGGGCTTCATGGTCGAGATCGGGGAGACGTGGCGTGCAGGTCGACTCCGGGTCGGCGAGGAGCACATGGCGACCGAGGCGATCGTCGAGGCGCTGTTTCGCATTCGTGCATATTCCCAAGACCGGCAGGTCCCGCCCCTCGGCCTCGACGAGGCGCCTCCGATTGCCGTCGTGGGCTCGATGGAAGGCGATCGGCACAACATTGGCTCGCTCTGCGCCCGGCTGCTTCTCGAGCAGAATGGCTGGGACGTGTACTATCTCGGGGCCGATGTGCCGGTCGAAGACTTCTCGGCCATTCAGAAGGCGCATTCGGCTGACCTCGTTTGCATCTCGTTTGCCCCGCCCAACACCGCAGCCGACATGAAGCGCTGCGTTCGGATCTTGAGCGAGTTCTACGATCCGGCCTCACCCTTCACCTTGGCACTTGGTGGCGACCTCGCTGAAGAACCGTCGTTGGAAGATGTGAGTGTACCCTTCCAGCATCTTGCGCTCTTCGGCTCGATGCGGCACTTCGATAGAGCACTGTCGGTTGGTTTGGGATCAAGCGCATCTTCTTCGGAGAGCGCGAGTGAGCAAGAGGGCGTGGCCTGACCACGGTCTCACTTACCTTTTTGCTGGTCGGGTTTGAAGAACCATTCTTGTGGAGCCGTAGGGTATGAGCGCTTCTGAATTGCAGGGCTCGGCGAAGGCAGGAAAAGGTCGTTCCTGGGCATCGGAGCACTGGGCACTCTTGGTACTGTTCGCCTACACGGCCATTGCCATCACTGGGTATGCCACGTTTGGAGTGCACGGACGCGCCGAGAACCTGAACCGGTTTGCCGGGAATTCAGACTGGGCGATCCAGATTTATCAGATCGCCTTCATCTTTTTTTCGCGGGCGCAGATCGTGGTCTCGGCTACGGCTCTTTTCGTGGCTCTGTTCCGCAATGCCGGCCTGCGCTGGCTCCCGGCCTTC
>CAYVPD010000323.1:0-2217 GCA_964453545.1 uncultured Gemmatimonadaceae bacterium | reverse complement strand
CTTTGAGGCGATCACATGCATGAGCGGGCCGCCCTGAATGCCGGGGAATACGGACTTGTCGAGCGCCTTGGCATGCCGCTCGGGCGCAAGAATCAGTCCGCCACGGGGCCCGCGCAGCGTCTTGTGGGTCGTGGTGGTCACCACATCGGCATGCGGCACCGGAGAGGGGTGAACCCCACCCGCCACGAGACCCGCGATGTGGGCCATGTCGACGAGCAGAAGTGCGCCAACCTCGCGGGCGATGTCGCCAAAGGCCTCGAAATCGAGCACGCGCGGGTAGGCGCTGGCCCCGGCAATCAGAAGCTTGGGGCGCACCTGCCGGGCTGTGTCGCGAATCGCGTCGTAGTCGAGGCGCCCGTCGTCTTCGCGCACTCCGTAGGCGTGAGCCTCGAAGTAGCGCCCAGAGAAATTGACCGACGAGCCATGCGTGAGATGACCACCGTGGCTCAGGTCCATGCCCAGAATGGCATCACCCGGCTCGAGAAAGGCCAGAAACACGGCCTGATTGGCCTGGGCCCCGGAGTGGGGCTGCACGTTGGCGTGATCGGCACCAAACAACTCGCAGGCCCGCGACCGCGCGAGCTCTTCGACCACATCGACCTGCTCGCAGCCCCCGTAGTACCGTTTGCCGGGCAGCCCCTCGGCGTATTTGTTGGTCAAAACGGTGCCCATCGTCTCGATCACCGCCGGCGAGGCGAAATTCTCAGAGGCGATCAGTTCCAGCCCCGACTCCTGCCGGTGCCGCTCGGCTTGGACGACGTCAAAAACGGCAGGATCGGTTGCGCGAAGGTGGTCGAGTGACATGGCCGCTCAGACAAAGCTGCGTTGAAGGTGACGTGCTGCCTCGATGCGTTCGAGGGCGATTTGGTCGGCGGCAAGCGCCGTCGGCACACCCTCGTCATCAGCTTTTTGGAAGATGCGGAGCAGCGTGCCGTAGATCTCACCCGCCTTGTGCTTCCCGCGTTCCGTATCCCAATCCTGCAGCTCGCCGTAAACGTTGATGAGCCCCCCCGCATTGATGACATAATCGGGGGCGTAGAGCAGGCCGCGATCATGCACGATCTGCCCATGTTCGGGCCACGCCAACTGGTTGTTTGCGGCGCCAGCAATGATAGTGGGCTTCAGCACCTTGAGCGTATCGTCGTTGATCACGGCCCCAAGCGCACAGGGGGCAAAGACGTCGGCGTCGACGGCGTAGATCGCGTCGGTGGCGACGGCAGTGGCGCCGCACTCATCGACGATCGCCTGCACACGATCGGCGTCGATGTCTGACACCGTGATGCGCGAGCCCTCGTCGGCTAGATAGCGGCAGAGCCACGAACCGACGCTGCCGAGGCCCTGAACGGCCACATGAACCCCCGACAGATCCGCGCTTCCACGGCGGAACTGCAGCGCTGCCTTGATGCCGACAAAGGTGCCGTAGGCCGTCACTGGTGACGGGTCACCCGAACCCCCGTGCACACCCACGACATGCTCGGTCTCGGCAAGCAGGAACTCCATGTCATCGGGCGAGGTGCCCACGTCTTCAGCCGTGATGTAGCGGCCTCCGAGTGACTCGACCGCGCGTCCGTGCGCCCGAAAGAGCATCTCACGGTCGGTGCGCCGGTTGTCGCCGATGATGACCGACTTGCCACCACCCAAGTTCACGCCGGCCACGGCCGCCTTGAAGGTCATGCCCCGGCTCAGTCGCAGGGCATCGATGATGGCCTCTTCATCAGAGGCATAGTTCCAGAACCGCGTGCCCCCGAGCGCCGGGCCGAGGGTCGTGTCGTGAACGGCGATGATGCCGCGATAGCCGAAGCGCGGCTCGCTCCACAGCACCAGCTGCTCGTGCTCGGTCGAACCCAACAGGTCGAAGAGTTGCATCGACGGTGATCTCCTCTATTGAAAATCCGCCGCAGCGCAGCGGATCGTATCTGTCGTGTGGTGTGCGGACGTGTAGTCTGCGGATGGTGTCTCGACCGGCTTCACGCCGCCGGCGCTATGCTGCAACCTCAGTGCCCCTGCTCTGCCGCCTCAAGAATCGAGCGGGCGATCACGACCTTCAGAACCTCACTCGTGCCCTCGAAGATCTCGGTTCCCTTGGCGTCACGCATGAGACGTTCGACCGGGTAGTCGCGCATGTAGCCGTAGCCCCCGTACAGCTGCACCGCTTCGTCGGCCGCATACATGGCCGTTTGCGACGCGAGCAGCTTGGCTCCAGCCGCGCGTGCGGCG
>CAYVPD010000322.1:0-2224 GCA_964453545.1 uncultured Gemmatimonadaceae bacterium | reverse complement strand
GGTGGCTTGGCCATGGTGCCGTACCCGGCTTTCCCTTTGATTCCGAAGATCCCGACGGGGCCCAGACCTGGCATCTGGCCGCGCCCCCACGGGCCTTGGGTGACGACGTGCTGCTGACCTACGATCGCGGAGAGTTCTGAGCGGTGTTTACGGGCATCATTGAGGCGGTAGGTGAGATCATCGACGTGCTCGACGTCGAGGGCGGGCGCCGCATGGAGATCGCGGCCCCGGCGGAGCTGCTCGAGGGCGTGAAGGTCGGCGATTCGATCGCGGTTGATGGGGCGTGTCTGACGGTCGTTGCTCTTTCGCCCGCCGCGCCTGCCGCACCCGCCACCTTCAACGTCGATCTGGTGCTCTCGACACTCGAACGCACGGTGGCGGGCAGCTACGCGCCGGGCAGCGCCGTCAATCTTGAGCGGGCGATGGTGCTGGGGGCGCGTCTCGATGGGCACATGGTGCAGGGCCATGTCGACGGACTGGGCCGTCTGGTGAGCGTGCGTGACGAAGGCACGACGCGCTTCATCGAGGTGCAGATTCCGGCCGAGATCTGGGCGCAGACGCTACTGCATGGGTCGATCGCGCTCAACGGCATTTCGCTGACGGTCAACGCGCTGCGCTCGCCCGATCGCGTCGAAATCGCGATCATTCCGCACACCTGGGCCGAGACGAACCTGGCCCAGCTGACGCCGGGGGCCGCCCTCAATGTCGAGGGGGACCTGCTGGGCAAATACGTGAGTAGAATGCTCGCTGCGCAGGGGCTCCTGCCCGGCGCGACTTCAACGGATTAGACGGGCTCATGGCATTTGATAGGGTCGAGGCCGCCATCGAAGACATTCGGCAGGGCCGAATGGTCATCGTGGCCGACGACGAAGATCGGGAAAACGAGGGCGATCTGGTGTGTGCCGCCGAGGCGATCACGCCCGAGATGGTCAACTTCATGGCGAAGTTCGGCCGCGGGCTGATCTGCGTGGCGCTCACCCGTGAGCGCGCCGATGAGCTCGAGCTGCCCCCGATGACCGATCAGAATACCGATCCGCGGGGCACGGCCTTCACGATCTCGGTCGATGCCGATCCACGCTTTGGCGTAACCACCGGCATCAGTGCTCAGGACCGCTCCACGACCATCCGCCTGCTGGCCGATGCCGACACGCGGCCCACCGATCTGCGGCGCCCGGGCCACATCTTTCCGCTGCGGGCCAAGCCGGGTGGCGTGTTGCGTCGCGTCGGCCAGACCGAGGCCGGCGTCGATCTCGCTCGGCTCGCTGGCTTTTCGCCGGCCGGCGTCATTTGCGAGATCCTCGAAGAAGACGGCACGATGGCGCGGCGCCCTCAGCTGGAGCGCTTCGCGCAGGAGCACGGGCTCAAGTTCATCACCGTGGCGCAGCTCGTGGCGTACCGCTTGGCCAATGAACGCCTCGTGGAGCGCCTCGCCGAGGCCCAGCTACCGACCGAGTTTGGTGACTTCAGGGTGATTGCCTACCGCAGCTTGGTTGATGAGCGGGAGCACCTCGCCGTACTCAAGGGTGACGTCGAGGGGTCAGACAGTGCGCTCGTGCGCATGCACTCCGAATGCCTCACGGGTGACGTGCTGGGGTCGCTGCGTTGCGACTGCGGAGAGCAGCTGGCTCTGGCCCTGCGCCGCATTGCTGACGAGGGCCGGGGTGCCCTGATCTACCTGCGCCAAGAGGGGCGGGGCATCGGGCTGGGCAACAAGATTCGCGCCTATGAGCTGCAAGACGCCGGGCAAGACACCGTTCAGGCCAACGAGTCATTGGGCTTCAAGCCCGACCTGCGCGACTACGGCATCGGGGCACAGATCCTGCTCGACCTGGGGCTGCGGCACATTCGCCTGCTCACCAACAACCCGCGCAAGGTCGTGGGGCTCGATGGCTACGATATCGAGATCGTCGGGCGGGAGCCGCTGCAAGTCGAACCGGGAGACCATAACCGCGCCTATCTCGAGACGAAGCGAGAGCGCATGGGGCATTTGCTGTGAGTGGTGTCGGATCGTACATGTCAGAGCTCGAGGGCGTGCTCGATGGCCGAGGATTGCGGGTTGCCGTGATCGCTGCGCGCTTCAACGCCCACATCACCGACGTTTTGCTCGAGCGCTGCGTGGCGGCGCTGCATGAGTATGGCTGCGACGCCGATGAGGTCGAGGTCATTCGCGTGCCGGGGGCGTGGGAGCTGCCTCAAATGGCTGCCCACTTGGCCGACGGCCGCA
>CAYVPD010000321.1:0-2227 GCA_964453545.1 uncultured Gemmatimonadaceae bacterium | reverse complement strand
AGCTCTCGGCTTCTTCTAGAGCTTCTTCGCTAAAGTCCTGAGCGGTCTCTAGCGCCTCAATCACTTGGTCTCCGGAGACCTTGACGTAGGCTTTCTTCCAGTTCGGCTTGCGACCGGTGATCATCCCTACGCGCTTGGTCTTCCCTCGCACCACCGACGTGCGGACATCATCGACTTCAACGCCGAATGCCTGCGTGACGGCGGCGGCGATCTGCCGCTTATTGGCGCTGATTGCAACCGCAAACGTATAGACATTCTCCGTATCGCGGAGGGTCTCAGCCTTCTCCGTGACAATCGGCTTTTGAATTAAGCGGAGCAGGGTGCTCATGCGAGCCTCCTTTCGATGTCCTTCAGGGCGGCTTCGCTGATCACGAGCTTGTCGTGACCAAGCACCGAGTAGACGTTCAGGCCCTCTGCGTTGAGGGTCTCGACACCCTGCAGGTTGCGAGCGCTCAGGCGGAGGTTCTCGTTGCTCGAATCACCGACCAATACGGCGTTTCGAGCACCAATCACCCCAAGAACTGCGTTGAGCTGCTTCGTCTTCGGGGTCTCGAGGTCAAACGCCTTGACGACGACGAGCTTGTTCTCCGCGAAGCGCTGCGAGAGCACCGAACGAAGAGCGGCTCGACGAGCCTTCTTGTTGACCGAGAACGAGTAATCCCGAGGCTGCGGCCCATGGACCCGGCCACCACCCACAAACTGGACGGAGCGGCGCGAACCCTGCCGTGCGTTGCCGGTGCCCTTCTGGCGGTACGGCTTGGCGCCGGTACCCGAACGCTCAGACTTGGTCTTGACCAAGTGGGTGCCAGCGCGCGTCTTTGCGCGCTGCCAGCGGACAACCTCCCAGTGAAGGTGAGGCTTTACTTCAACTCCAAAGATCGCGTCGTCGAGCTCGACAGAGCCGACGGTCTCACCTTGGAGGTTGATGACGTCGATGTTCGCCATGATCAGCTCCTAGCTCTTGATCTCGACGTCAACGCCGGCAGCGAGTTCAAGCTTCATCAGCGCATCAAGCGTTTGCTGACTCGGCTCGACGATGTCCAAAAGTCGCTTGTGTGTGCGAATTTCGAACTGTTCGCGGCTCTTCTTGTTGACGTGCGGAGAACGCAAGACAGTGTAGCGCGAGATGCGCGTCGGCAGCGGGATGGGTCCAGCAACCTGCGCACCGGACCGCCTGACGGTCTCGGTGATTTCCTGGGTCGACTTGTCGAGCAGACGGGCGTCGTAAGCTCGAAGTCGGATACGAATGCGGTTAGCAGCCATTGGAATGAATCCGTTCGTTAGAGATTAGTCGAGGATCTCAGCCACACGACCGGAACCGATCGTACGACCACCTTCACGGATCGCGAAGGTCAGACCCTGCTCCATCGCAACCGGCACGATCAGCTTGACCTGCATCGCCACGTTGTCGCCCGGAAGGACGGCACGCTCGGTTTGCTCTTCAGCCGACAGACCGTCGCCGTTCACCGAGGTGATCTTCTCGACGGTACCCGTCACGTCCGTGGTGCGGAAGTAGAACTGAGGACGGTAGTTCGCCTTGAACGGCTTGTGACGACCGCCTTCGTCCTTGGTCAGGATGTACACCTCAGCCGTGAAGTGACCGTGCGGCGTCACGCTGCCCGGTGCCACCAAGCACTGACCGCGCTCGATGTCTTCACGCTTGGTCCCACGAAGAAGGACGCCCACGTTGTCGCCAGCGCGCCCTTCGTCGAGCAGCTTGCGGAACATCTCGACGCCCGTGCAGGTCGTCTTCGTCGTCTCTTTGATACCGACGATCTCGACCTCTTCCGACACGCGGACGATACCACGCTCGACACGACCCGTCGCAACCGTCCCACGACCCTGGATCGAGAACACGTCTTCGACCGGCATCAGGAAGGGCTGGTCCACGGCACGATCAGGCTGAGGGATGGTCTCGTCGACCGCCTTCATCAGCTTGTGCACCGCCTCGGCGCCCAGCTCACCCGCGTCGCCTTCAAGCGCCTTCAGCGCCGAACCACGCACCATCGGGATGCTGTCGTAGCCGTGCTCGTCGATCAGCGCCTGCTGACCGTCCCGCGGGAACTCGTACTTCTCAAGAAGCTCAGCGACTTCCATCTCGACCAGCTCGAGGAGCTCTTCGTCGTCGACCATGTCGCACTTGTTCAAGAAGACCACCAGCGCCGGCACGCCGACCTGACGAGCGAGCAGGATGTGCTCACGGGTCTGCGGCATCGGACCGTCCGTC
>CAYVPD010000320.1:0-2233 GCA_964453545.1 uncultured Gemmatimonadaceae bacterium | reverse complement strand
GAGAGCGGCGTCGAGATCTCCGCTCGGCGAGTGCACGTGCACTCCGGCGACGCGTGCCCGGCCGGCCAGTTTTGCACGCAGTTCTCGGGCGATCGCGATGCCCTCACGGCGCGCCGCCTCAGGCCCGCCCGAGTCGTGCGCGTAGCGCAACCGGTCCAGCAGCGGCTCAGGCACTCGCACGCCGGGTACCTCGTACGCGAGATATTCGGCATTGCGCAGGGTGGTCATCGGCCAGATGCCGATCAGCAGGGGTAGCGGGTACGCACTGGTCGCCTCGATAAAGCCGTCGAGTTCGCCGAGGTCAAAGACGGGCGGCGTAATGGCCAGGTCGGCCCCCGCCTCGGCCTTCCAGCGAAAGCGCGACAACTCACGCTCCATGTCGACGGCGCCGGGGTTGGCCGACACGGCAATCACGAAGGGCGTCGGCGCGCCAAGGTCGGCGCCGCCGGGATCGAGTCCGCGGTTCAGCCCCGAAGCGACGTTCGTCAGGCCAATCGAATCGATGTCGAAGACGGCGGTCGCATCGCGGTACGGCCCCTGCGCCGGCGGATCGCCCGATACCAGAAAGAGGTTGCGCACACCCAGCCCCGCGGCTCCGAGCAGGTCGGAGAGCATGCCCATCATGTTGCGTTCACGGCAGGTGTAGTGCATCACCGGTTCGATCCCCGTCTCACGCAGCACGTGTGCTGATGCGGCAAGGGTCGACATGCGTGTACGGCTCGTGGCGGCATCAACCAGGGTGACGACGGTTGCTCCGGCGGCGGCGCAGCGCTTCGCGTCGTCGAGCAGCGCCTCCATCGACCAGCCGCGGCGAGGCAGCAGCTCGACCGAGATGATCGGGCGCTTCTCGGCTAGGGCGTGCCCCAACTGCGAGCGCAGTGTGAGCGGCACCGGCGTATGAGCCGAGCTGGTCGACGTGCGCGCATGGGCCTCGATCTGCAGGCGTGGCGGCTGAAAGCCGGCCAGGGCGTCAGCCATGCGCTGCGTGTGCTCAGGCGTCGTGCCGCAACAGCCCCCCACAAAACGCACGCCGGCCTCGGCAAAGCGACGGGCATACCGAGCCATGTATTCGGGGCTCGCCAGATACATCTTGCGATCGCGCACCGTGCGGGGCAGCCCGGCGTTGGGCTGGGCGAGCAGGGGTACGTCGAGGGTCTCGGCGGCCTCTTCAAGCACGTCGAGCAGGGTCATCGGGCCGACTGAGCAGTTCAGCCCGACGGCATCGGCGCCCAGCTCGACCAGACGGCCAAGCTCGGCCACGGCGTCGGTGCCGTACGGAGTGCGCCCGTCTTCACCAACCGTGATCTGCACGAGCACAGGCAGACGATCTCCGGTCGATGTCTCGTCAACCGCCTCGCGGGCGGCAGCCAGCGCCACTTCGACTTCGTGCGGATCGGCAAAGGTCTCGAGCAGCAGCCCGTCGACGCCGGCCGCGATCAGCGCATCCATCTGCCGGCGAAAGAACCCGCGGGCCTCGGCTTCAGAGGTCGGTCCAAACGGTTCAATGCGAATGCCAAGCGGGCCCACGGCCCCCACGACACGTGCACGCCCTGCGGCAGCCTCGAGGGCTACGCGGGCTGCAGCCGCGTTGATGGCCTCGGTCTGATCGGCCAGCCCGAAACCGGAGAGCTTCACCGGATTGGCTCCAAACGTGTTGGTCTCGATGATTTCGGCGCCGGCCTGCACGTAGCTGCGGTGAATGTCACCCACCAGATCGGGCTGCTCGAGGGCGAGGGCTTCGTAGCACTGGTTCACGAAGAGCCCCTGTCCGTACAAGAGCGTGCCCATGGCGCCGTCAAAGAGATGCACACGCTCATCGGTGAGCATCGTGCGCAGCGAAGGGATCGTCACGCGTCCTCCGGCTCGTAGCCCAGCGACGGGGCGAGCCAGCGCTCCGCTTCACGCAACGGCAACCCCATGGCCTCGGCATAGGCCTCGACTTGATCGCGCGCGAGTCGGCCCACGCCGAAATACTGTGCCTGCTCGTGCGCGAAGTACCATCCCGCAACCGAGGCCGCCAGCGTCATCGCATACGACTCGGTCAGCTCGATCCCGATCGCCGCTGAGGCGTCGAGCAATTCGAAGAGCTGGCCCTTTTGCACATGGTCAGGGCAGGCAGGATAGCCCGGGGCCGGACGAATGCCGCGGTAGCGCTCAGCGATCAACCCCTCGTTGTCGAGTTGCTCTTGCGGCGCATAGCCCCACAACTCGGTGCGCACCTTGTGATGGAGCC
>CAYVPD010000319.1:0-2246 GCA_964453545.1 uncultured Gemmatimonadaceae bacterium | reverse complement strand
GGGTGCGCTGGAGTACCGGTCAGATCCGGGGCCCGCGCGTGCTCCCCCTGACGATCGGCAGTGTGTAGATCTGCCGGTTTTCGGGCTGACTCCAGGGATCGGGCTCAGACGGATCGGCAAATTTGAAGAAGTACAATGCGCGCAGATCACCTCCCTCGTAGACCCCGGAACACATGGGTGTGCACCCGAAATCGTCCATGAAATCGACGAGCGAGTTGAGGGTCGGCCAGTTGAGCTTACGCACGTAGTCGCGGGTCGCCAGGGCGTTGAAATTCCAGAAGATCACCTTGCGCGCCCGATCGGTTTGCGTGTACTCGAGCATCTGCGCTTCTTCGGCCCACGGCTCGCCAAATTGGCGAGCGGCCACCCGTTTTTCATGCGGCTGCTGCAGGTAGTAGTAGAGTTTGGGAGGCACGTCTGTGCCGGAATACTCAAACGAGATGCCAGGATACAGGGTGTAGTCGGTCAGATCGAGCTCATGCGCCGCCAGCCCCAGATCAGCAAAGTCAGGCGGGCCAAAGGCAAACCTGAAGTGAAACTGGTAGGTGGGCTCAGCCTTGGCACCCACCTTGATCACAAAGGCCGAGCCCGTGTGCTGGCGCGAGCGCTCTTCGGTCGGCTCCCAGCGCGGATAATAGCGGTCAAAGACATCTCGCACCGGCACAAGGTCGTCGAGTTGCCCGGGCGTCAGCCACCGAAAATGATGGTGGTTGACCTTGGCGGTGAGCAGCTCAGAGCGCGTCACGTTGAAGCCGACAAAGCTGTGGCACGGGCTAGTGCCTGAGTCGAGGGCCGCCAGCCGATCCGCGTACTGCTGCACCTCGGGGCGTGCCCAAAGATCGAGCACCTGCGCCGCGATCGATTGGCTCATCGAACGCTCAAGCCTCCGATGGATGGTATACGAGGCAGACGACCGACACGCCCTGCAACCTCAGCGAATTCTTTCGCATGGCCAGTCGCCGCGGCATGTCGGCGTCGCCGACGAGGCGAAAGCCCATGGTGCTGTACCAGCCAGTCAGATGGTCGTAGGCGAGGCAGTAAACCGGGCGCGCTGAGGCCGACACCAAGGCGCGTACGAGGCGTTCCCCGAGTCCGTTGCCCCGATGGCGGGGATGAATCAAAAGGCTGCGCAACACAAAGGCACCCGATTCTTCGACCCGTCGCACGCACCCGATCAATGCCCCTTCATCGCGCAGCACAAAAATCTTCTCGTCAGACCCGATCGGACCCATCTGTCCGAACTCGCGCAAAAACCGATCAACCTCGGTACGCACATCGGCCGAAGATTCGGCAATTACACCTTCACTCACTCCGCCTGACATCTGGGTTGGGCCCTCGAACTCCCGGGTTATTGCGGCATGCGTTCAACCAAGTAAGTTCACGAAACACTAACCCCTCTGGTTGGAGATTGTCATGCTTTCGGTGTACACGGCCCGTAGATCCACCGTTTTTACTGCGATTTTCGCCGGGGTCGTGAGCCTGTTCGGCGCCTCGACGACGGCGCTCCATGCTCAAGCGTTGGGCACCTCGACCGTGGCCGTAGACTCAACGCTGGTCTTTGATTTTGCCGCGGCACCCAAGCCGGGCTCCTGGCGCGTCGGTACTTCAGCGGGCTTTCGCTTTGAAGATGGGCGAGCCGATACTCGCGGCTACTCCCTCTCGTTGACCGCCGATTACACGTCGCAGGCGTCGATTCTGTGGCGCTTCGAGGCCGACTGGCAGCGCGCTGAGGCGCGGCCGACCAAAGACTCCCCGATGTACGTCATCGACGACACGCGCTTCGGTGCGTTTTCAGCGTCGAAGTTGCTGCGTGGGCGACTGGGCATGACCGCAATGGCGTCATGGCGCCAAGACCTCCCGCTCGATCTCGACCACCGCATCATGGCACAGGCGGGCCCCCTCTTCGCGTGGGCCAACTCGCCAACGCTGTCGGTCTCGTCGGCCCCCATGCTTGGCTGGGGCCGACAGAACAACGCCCGTATCGAAACCCCCGAATCCATCGTGCACTTCGGCGGCGTGCAGACGCTGACCTGGCATGCGTCACCCTACACGACGCTGCAGGCCTACATCTCCGGGCACCGGGTCTTTGAAGAAGCCGAAGACTACTCGTTTACCGTGAACACCTCGGTCAGTGGCGCCCTCACCCGCCACCTTGGTGTCAACGTCTTCTACCGGCTCTACGAAGAGGGTATCCAGCCGCCCGGCGTAGCACGCCGACAGCACACGCTAGGTGCCGGCTTCAAGCT
>CAYVPD010000318.1:0-2249 GCA_964453545.1 uncultured Gemmatimonadaceae bacterium | reverse complement strand
CGTTTGTCGATGGCGTGCCAACCGGCGCCTGGTACATGGAAAGCGAGATGATCAAGGTGCCGGCACTTTGGGATGCGGTGCGCGCAGCGGGTGGCACGTCGGCAGCCATTTCATGGCCGGTCAGCGCGGGGGCTGACATCGATTACAACATTCCCGAGTACTGGTCCGTCTCAGGCGAAGAAGACGGCGTGCGCGGGCTTGAGGCCAATGAGATCGCTCTGCGCCGAAGGGTGACCCCTGAGGGGCTGCTGGAAGAGATCGAGCGCGAGTCGCTCGGACCGTTCCCGGCGTTTTATTGGGGCCGCAACCGTTCGCGTGAAGACGCGGTGGGCGTAATGGCGGGTCACCTCATCGAGCGATATCGACCCAATCTCTTGGTCGTGCACCTGAACCAGACCGACTACCATCAGCACGCCCACGGGCGCGAGCACGCTGAGGTTCGCCTCGCCGTAGGTGCGGTTGACCGTGCAGTCGGGCGCATGGTCGAAGCTGCCCGGCGTGCCGGCATTCTTGAAAGAACGACGTTCATCGTGACCGGCGACCACGGCTTTGTCGACATCGACACCCGGGTTGCCCCCAATGTCTGGCTCACTGAGGCCGGGCTGCATGAAGACGAGCCCGACCGGGGAAACTGGCGCGCGACGTTTTATGCCGCAGGCGGCAGCGCCTTCCTGCGTCTGCGCGATCCTGGCGACCGAGCCGCGCTCGACGAGGTGCGTGCGGTACTCGACCGGCTACCTGCCGGTGAACGCTCCCTTTTTCGCGTTGTTGAGTCTGACGAGCTGCGTGCGGCCGGGGTCGACCCGGACAGCCCTCTGGCGCTGGCAGCGATTCCCGGGGTTTCGCTGATTGACGATGCGGGGGGCGGGGCGATCCGCTCCGGATCGGGGGGAGCTCACGGCTTCTTCCCGGCTCTCGATGAGGTGCACACCGGGTTCGTGGCCTGGGGCGCCGGAGTTACACCAGGGCATCGTGTGCCCCTCATGGGCCTGGTTGATGTCGCCGCGATTGTGTCGGCCTTGCTGGACCTGGACTTTGAGGCGCCCGACGGAGTGTTGCGCGCCGGCATTATCAACTCGGAGGCCTCGCGATGAATTCCCAAGCGTCGTCACCTGACGTCTCAGGTGCATTTGCTCTACACGACCGCACCATCGCGGTTATCGGCGCCGGCAGTGGCATCGGCGAGGCGGTAGCCCACACCGCCGCTGGCCTCGGCGCGCATGTGGTGTGCCTCGACGTGGCAGCCGAAGGCGCCGCGCGCACGGCCGACCAGATCCGGGCCCGCGGCGCGCACGCCGACTCGAGCACCGTCGACATTCGTGATCCCGAGGGAGTGCGTGCCGTGCTCGAAGCAATTTCCCACCAGCATGGCGCTCTTCATGGGATTGTGTGCACGCCTGGGGTCAATGTACGCAAGCCAATTCTTGACTACGCTCCTGACGAGTTTGATCGGGTCGTAGGTGTAAATCTCGGCGGCAGCTTCAACGTCTTGCAGGCCGCAGGGCGTATCATGAAAGCGCAGGGGCACGGCAGCATCGTGCTGTTCGCGTCGATTCGTGCGCAGGTCGTAGAGCCCGGGCAGAGTGTTTATGCAGCGACCAAGGCAGGTGTGATCCAACTCGCCAAGACCGCCGCGGCTGAACTGAGTCCCGCCGGTGTACGCATCAATGTCATTGCGCCCGGTGTCGTCGAGACACCCCTGACCGGTCCAATCAAGTCGCAACCAGATTGGTATGGTGCTTATGCGCAGAAGAACGCCATGAAGCGTTGGGCACAGCCAGGTGAGATGGCCGGCCCTACCGTGTTCTTGCTCACCGATGCGGCCAGCTACATGACGGGATCGGTGACCTACGTCGATGGGGGCTGGACCGCCATTGATGGTCGCTTCCAACCTCCCGGAATGTGAGCCTCATGGCCTCACCCTCGAAGCATCACATCGCCGTCATTGCCGGCGATGGCATTGGCACTGAGGTCGTGCAAGCGACCCTACCCGTGCTTGAGCTGACGGCCGGCCTGCACGGTATCGAACTCGAGTGGACCCAGCTGCCTTGGGGATGCGACTACTATCAGGCCCAAGGGCAGATGATGCCCGATAATGCATTGGAGGTGCTGCAGCTTCACGATGCGATCTTTCTGGGTGCGATCGGTCGGCCAGACGTGCCCGATCACATCTCAGTTCATAGCTTGATCCTGCACATCAGACAGCACTTTCATCAATTCGTCAATCTACGACCTATGCGGTTGCTGCC
>CAYVPD010000317.1:0-2249 GCA_964453545.1 uncultured Gemmatimonadaceae bacterium | reverse complement strand
GAATGGCGCCGGCGCTACGCTGCACGCGATCCACGACTTCGTGAATGTCGGCGTTGCGCTCGATCGGGCTAATCTCGAGCAGCACGTCACTCGCGCCTCCCGATCGCCGCGGCGGCCGGGTGCCAAAATCAAAGAGCTCGCCCGCCGCTTCGAAGAAACCCATGCGAGCCATGTAGCCTTGAACGTCGGCCTGCTCCGGCAGCTGCAACTGTGCGGGCTCGCCCGATCGACGCACGAGCTCCTGCCCGGCGCAAAGCAGTGCGATCATGCCCGCCGGATCGACCCAGCGTACATGCCGTGCGTCCAGCAAGAGGCGCCCCTCGGGGGCCTGTGAGACCGCATCGAGCAGGTCGTCGACAGATGCATGATCGAGTGAACTTGGCAACGAAACGACGTTCACACGTCACTCCCGTGGGCGAGACGCCCTTGAAGGTGCAGTTCGAGGCCCCGCGCACCACGATGCAGCACATTGCGCATCGCGGAATCGTTGGCTCGGGCCATGGCGACTTCCAGCGGGTCGCCGTTCAGCAGTCGAGCAAAGAGAGTAGACCCCCACACGTCTCCGCAACCGGTGGGGTCACCCGAGACGGGGGCAGACCCGAGTTCGACACGGCCGCTGCGCACCGGGCCAACGGCCCCGACGCGGTGCCGCAGATCGGGCCAGACGACCGGGTCATCATCAAAGGCGGGGCTGGCAACCCACGCCGCGCCCCGGTCACCGAGCGTTACGGCGACGAGCTTGAGCTCATTGCCCACTACATCGGCAGCCAGCTGCCACGGATCGCCCCACGCACGACCCAGTAGTTCGAACTCGGCTTCGTTCATCTGCACGGCATCGAAGCAGCGCAGCCACGCCCCGCCTCCAGGCAGTTCACGTGGCACCCGCAGACCATGGGACCCGACACCGAGAAAAAGCGAGTGCAGGTCGGCGTAGGTTGGTCCGGGGTACGCAGCACGCAACGCACGGGCCGTGTCGAGCGTCAATTCGAAGCCCGAGATGAAGTTCACGTACAGGGCGTCGCAGGTACGCACGATGGGTGCGAGCTCGGTCCACAGCCACGGAGGAACGCCGCCGGTGAGTCGCTCCGTGCGCGTGCCCTCGCTCGTGTACCGCAGCTCGACCCGGTTGTTGGGGTCGGCAACGATACGCACCCCGGCCTCAAGATCCATACGCGGCAGCCCGCGCAGATGCCGCAGCGCCGATTCCTCGAGGTCACGCCCGACCTTTACGATCGGCACGATCTCCCAGTCGTCACCCAGCGCTGCCTGAAGTCCGGCGAGGGCATAGGCCATACCGCCCCATTCCTCGACCGCGACACTACGCCCGTCGCGCGCGTGAATCGTGTCCCACACGAGCGTGCCGAGCGCACCGATCCGTTTCGGGTGCGCCGCGCTCATGCCGGGCGGCCACCGTGCCCGGCGGGCGGCTGCCGCAGGGTGGCTTCAAGCAGACCCGCAGCGGCCCCGACCGACCAGCGCGCGGTCACGAGTCTCCGAGGCTCAAGACGGCGAGAAACGCCTCTTGCGGGATCTCGACCGAGCCAACCTGCTTCATGCGGCGCTTACCTTCTTTCTGTTTCTCGAGCAGCTTGCGCTTGCGCGAGATGTCTCCGCCGTAGCACTTGGCCGTCACATTCTTGCGCAGCGCTTTGACCGACTCGCGCGCAATGATCTTCTGACCGATGGCGGCCTGCAGTGCCACTTCGAACTGCTGCCGCGGAATCAGGTCTTTGAGGCGCCGTGTGAGGTCGCGTCCGTGCTCGTAGGCCTTGTCTTGGTGAATGATCACGCTGAAGGCATCGACCGGGTCACCATTCACAAGAATGTCGAGCTTGACCAGCTTGTCTGCCCGATATTCGAGAAACTCGTAGTCCATGGCCGCGTAGCCCCGCGTCGAACTCTTGAGGCGGTCATAGAAGTCCAGCACGATCTCGGCGAGGGGCAGCTCGTAGTCGAGCTCCACGCGCTCCTGGTCGACGAAGCTCATGCCACGAAACACCCCGCGCCGCTCGTGGGCGAGTTTCTGCACGTTCCCGATGTATTCGCTGGGCACCAAGATGCGCACTTTGACCACCGGCTCGGCGATCGTCTCGATGCGCCCGCGCTCCGGCAGCGCCGTGGGGCTTTCGATGACCACGTCTTCACCGTTGGTGAGCCGCACGTGGTACTCCACGTTGGGCACCGTGGTGATGAGGTCGACGCCGAATTCGCGGTCGAGTCGCTCCTGGATGATCTCCATGTGCAGCAGA
>CAYVPD010000316.1:0-2254 GCA_964453545.1 uncultured Gemmatimonadaceae bacterium | reverse complement strand
CGGATCACGAATCGCCTCTTCGTCGACAACCTCGGCCAGCCCTTTTTCTTCCAACCCGGTGATCACGGCCCGGGAGAATCCTCCCGCTCCAGTGAGCTGGGCGAGATCGGCGCGACCCCCGGCGGCTTCCAGCCATTCGAAGGCCTCACGCTGACGCCCCGCACGGCCGAACACGTCATCGCGCAGGGCCAGATCGGGCAGCTCGCGGATCAGCCGTACGACTCGTACCGTGCGCACCGAGGGCTCCTGGGGGGACACCACTTCATGCTGCAAGATGCCGAGGCCCTTCAGAGTGCGGATTTCGGGCCAGATCGAGCCCCCGCCAAGCTTGCGGGCCATCGACGCCACCCGCACCGGGCGGCCGTCTCCCGCTCCGGCTTCGTGCAAGGCCAAGTACAGCCGACGCACTCGTGCCGACACCCCGTCAGGGAGCGGCCCGGTCAGGGTCACCTCATCGCGCGACACGTCGTGGAGCACAGCCGGTTGCGTCGCCGCCAAAGCCACGCCCACCGGGGCGGCGTAGTAATCAGCCATGAAGGCGCACAGCTGCAGCAAGTCGTCGGGCACCGACGGTACGGTGTCGAGCACATCAAGCAGTTCTTTGATGCGATGCACCGGCTCACCGTGCATCTCGCCCTGCATCTGGCCCACCACCCAGCCTACCCGCTCCTTGCGGCCAAAGGGCACCAGCACGCGAGTGCCTGCAACCGGTACCTCACGGCCCTGGGGCACCGCATAGGTAAAGAGCGTGAACGCAGGAACCGGAATCGCTACCTCGACGAGAGCTCGGCTCCCGGCGCCTGTCGCTTCGGTCCCGCTCACGTCGACCTCACAGATCGAGCGTGATGAGATCCCGCTGGATTTCGCGGGGCGTCACCTCGGGGCCGTCCGCGCCGAAGTAGACGTTGATTTCACTGCGCAAACCGACATCGCCCGGCAGATAGATCCCGGGCTCAATGCTGAATCCCACACCCGGCACCAGTCGGCGAGTATCGCGCGTCTCCAAGTTGTCGAGGTTCGGCCCGCTTCCATGCAGCTTGCGATCCATCGAATGCCCGGTGCGATGAATGAAGAAGTCGCCATAGCCCGCCTGCGCGATGTGGCGGCGGCAAACGTCATCAACTTCAAAGCCCATCACCGGGGCATCGGCACGGTGCCGCTCCTGCAACAAGGTCACGCCGGCATCGCGCGCATCGCGCACAATCTGCCAGAGCTCGACGATGCGATCGGGGGGTGTGCGGCCGGTAAAGCCCATCCAGGTCTGGTCGGCAAACACACCGTCTTCGCTCATGCGCCCCCAGAGATCGATCAGAAGTACCTGGCCGGGCACAATCGGCTGTCCCTCGCCCTCAGGCGCATAGTGGGGGTCTGCCGCTCCCGCCCCAATCGCCACGTGGGTGTCGGCCTTGATCGTGACACCGCCACGCCCCAACGCCTCGAGAATCCAGCGGGTGATCGACCCCTCGGTGACCGATTCCCCAGCCGCCAGAGCTCGACCCACTTCGGCAAATGCCCCCTTGGCCACCGCAGCGACGACCTCGCCGGCCTTGCGGTGCTCGTGCAGCTGTTCGGGGCTCCACGCCGAAAAGAACGCGCTCACCAGATCACCGCTTGAGACCGGTTCCACACCTGCGCCTCGCAGCATCTCCAGTGTTCCAGCCGGGACCAAGTCAACCGTCGGCACAGCTCCACCCGGAGAAAACTCCAGCGCCAGGCGACGGTAGCCCTCGAGCATCGTCGCCAGCTGTGTCTCCATCTCGCGCCATCCGGCATAGCGCTGCATCGCCCAAGGCCAATGCCGCCAAGCGGATCCCTCGATCGCATGCACCAGCGCAACCGGCTCGCCCTCCCGCGGAATCAGCACAAAGCTGCGACGCGTCGTGCTGCGCGTACCGAGCAACGCCGACGAGATCCAGTTCTGCCCACGAAACTCGTAGAGCAGCCACCCATCGAGATGGGCGTCGGCCAGGGCACGCTGAACCCGCTGCACACCCTCGGGAGTCACGAGCAAAGGAACGTCTGTCATCAAAACGATGCCTCGGTTTGTGGCAACTTTGTGCCCTTGATCAGGTCCAATCCCAAAATACGCTCATGCGTCAGCAGGTGGTGTACAGCCCGGTTGCCGCGCCAGGCCGTGCCCACGCCCGACCAGCCCCAGCGGCGCAAAACCCGGCGCAGAATTCCAAGTTTCTCGGGCAGGGAGAACAGCTCGGCGAAATCCGGGAATGGCTTGCCGGCCAACCGCCCAAAGGTG
>CAYVPD010000315.1:0-2255 GCA_964453545.1 uncultured Gemmatimonadaceae bacterium | reverse complement strand
TCCAACCTCGTCTTTGTGCGCGGGCGCTTCGATGGCTCGATCGGCCGAGTGTATGAACCAGCGAACTGCCTTGATCGGCCCGAAGCACAGACGCCCGCCCCCGCAACCGGGGACGGGCGTCTGAAACCCGCGCGAGCGAATCTGGTTCGCTACGGCGTCAGTTGCCTCGGGTACGCTGCAGGCCCGTCTGATACGCCTGCCAGACACCGGGGCGCACCGGCACATAGAGCGTCTCGAACGGACGCTCTGCCGTGCGCGTCGCGAAGAGCGGCACACCCATGTGCTCACCCACACGCATGATGTTGGCGCAGCGCAGGCTCACCTCGTCACCCGACTTGCTGTAGCTCGCGTTTTCAAACGAGAACGCGTCGTCGTTGTCGAACCAGTCCTGGCCCGACGCATACGAACCGGCAAACACCACGCCGGGGCGCAGCTCGCGGATCGAGGTGCGCTCGGGGCCCACGAGCGTGTCGCCCTGAGCCGTCAGAATGATCTGCGTCTCTTCTCCGGTCGCGAGACAGATCTCCGACATCGTGCCCTCAGGCAGCGGGCGGCCCACTTCACGCGTCACCACGACCGTGTCGGGGGCCGGGGCCGGCAGGCGAACCGTGTCGGGCGCCTCACGCGCCATGAGCGACGGCTTGCAGAAGAAGCCATCCTGCGGGCACAGCGCAACTGAGCCCAAGATGCCCCACTTCGGCGAACGGAAGACACTTAGGTCGTCGAGGTAGTTCGAGCCCAGCACGTGACCACCGATGCGGAAGCCACCGAGGTCAAGCTGCGCTCCGACGTTGATATCCAAGCCGTTCCACTCACCCATAAGGTTGAGCAGACGCCCCTCGCCCAACGACATGTGCATGGCTGCGGCCGCAAAGAGCCCCTCGGAGTCGGCATTGCGGTACCACTCGAGGTTCTCGCCCTGATTGAACATGCCGTTGCCCCAGCCGAGCGACAGCGTCCAGTCGTGGGCCGGGAACCACTCCGACTCGAATCCGCGCAGGAACACCGACGAAACCGCATACAACGACAGCTCGGTGTCCAACTCTTCACCGCCGGTGTAGCGAGCAAGCACGCGATTGTCCGGGAAGCCGAGGCGATTGGGCATCACGTCACGCCCATCGTTGAAGTCGGGCGCCGAGACGTAGCGCGCACCCACGGCGAGACCCAAGCCCTGCGTCTCAGGCTGCAGAAGTGCGACCTGTCCGAAGGCTCCGAAGATGTTGCCGCCCATGTTGGCGTCGTTGAACGACTGGAGAGACGCGCCCAACTCGACGCGATCGAAGAGACCCAACGCGATCGAGCCGTCGCCGTAGAACTTCTCCAGGCCGTTGTTGTCGAGCCCGACGATGGCACCGCTGTCATCAACCAGCGGGGTCGTGCCCACCGAGGCCCAGAACCCTGAGAAGGTGCCGGTGAGAGCGAGGTGCGGAAGCACGCTCGCGCTCGGAACGTCAAGGTAGCCCGAACCATACCGCAACGTGCTGGGCATGCGCGTCGTCTGCGCTTCTACCTGCAGAGGCAAAAGCGTCGCCGCCATGCTGACAGCCACCAGCGCCCACGACCTGCCGTGAACGGTCTTCATCGTATTGATCCTCCACTCTCCGATCGGAGATTTCGAGTCACCCTGCTGTCTGTTGGGCCCACGAGCCAACCCTGAAGCCGGCTCCGGCCCTCGCGGCCTGTCCGCAGCGAAAAACGTGCCACATGGCGGGGAGCGTTTTCAGACAAAATTCAGTCCCGCCGGACCTGCCACTCCTCGAGCGCACGCTCAACGCGCTCGACTCCTGCTGTACCAATGTCGAGATGGGTCACGGCACGCAGCCGCTGGCCACCAAAGTCCAACATCAAGATCCGGCGCTCCGCAAGAAAATTCAACAGTGCTGACAGGTTGGGCGCACCGGTGCCAAATGAAGCCAGCACCACGTTGGTCGTCGGCTCAATCACCGAGACCCCCGGCAGACGACCCAGCGCAGCAGCAACTCGCTTCGCATTTTGATGGTCTTCGACCAGGCGCGCTCGCTGCTGATCGACGGCCACCAGTCCCGCTGCCGCGAGGTGGCCTGACTGCCGCATCGATCCGCCGAGCCTGCGCCGAACTCGCCATGCCTCGTCGATAAAGGCCTCGGTTCCGGCCAGCAATGACCCGACCGGCGCACCGAGCCCTTTGGACAACGCCACCATCACGCTGTCCACCGGCTTGGCAAAGGCGGCCGGCGAATCACCGGTTGCCGCGCAGGCGTGCCACAGCCGCGCTC
>CAYVPD010000314.1:0-2257 GCA_964453545.1 uncultured Gemmatimonadaceae bacterium | reverse complement strand
CTTTGAGGCGCCCGGCCGCCAGACCATGGAGGAGGGTGCTCGCGCGGGCTACCTGGGCTATCTCGCCGTGCTTCAGTTCGCTGCACAGAATGCCGAAGAGCTGAAGTCGACCGTGCGTGATGCGCGCATCGCCACGCTCGCCGCAGCGCGTACGGGTGGGGAGTTTGCCGTCCAGCAGGAGTACGGCCCCGAAGATGAGCCGGCGACCTATGAGATCATCGCCGACGACAACGACGACTCGGAGCGCCCAGCCACGCGCGTCATCACCAACGGGCGCCTGATGAAGAAGCCGGTGGTAACGGCCACCCGCATGCGTCCCTGGGCCTACCTGTTGCCCCGTGATGCCGAGGCCGCGGTCGAGTTGCTGCGCCGTCACGACATCACCGTCGAGCAGCTCGTCGAAGACACCGAGCTCGAGGTTCAGGCGTACCGCATTGGCGAGATCACCCACGAGCGGGCCTACAACCACGCTGCTGCCACGCGCGTGTCGGTGGCTGAGGTCGTAACGGTCACCGAGACGTTCCCCAAGGGCACGTTTGTGATCTCGACCGAGCAGATGCTGGGGCGGGTAGTCGCGCACATGCTCGAGGTCGAAACCGACGACAACGTGATCTATTGGAACACGATGGATGCCTGGCTCCCGCGGCCCAATGCGGGCACGCAGCCCGATCGTGGCGCCTTCACCGGTGCGCAAGATGATGCCCCCGCGTTGGTGCCCATCTACAAGCTGCTCGCGCCGCGGCCGCTGCCGACGCGTATCGTAGAGTCGCGGTAACGGGAGCCGACGGCGAGCTGAGCTCAGATCGGCCGCACAGCTCGCTGCGGTCTGAAGCAAGAGGGGGTGGCCCGCACATCTGCGTGGGCCACCCCCTCGTTGTTTTCCTTCTGCGCCCGATCTCTTGTGACCGGTCGAAGGTCTACTGCCCGAGCGTGCGCCCGAGGTAGGCCTTCAAGCGCTGCCATGCATCAAGCGCAGGGCCGGAACGGGTCTCCGGATCTTCATCGACCCGCAGCCAGAAGCCATGGTTGACCTCATCGTAGACGTGCAAGTCGTTGGCGATGCCGGCGGCTTGCAGGGCCTGCTCAAAGGCGTCGACCTGCTCGGGCGAGGGGCCCTGGTCGAGTCGGGCAAAGGTGCCATAGACCTCATGGTCCATGGCGGCCAGCTGCTCGGGGTCATCGACGAGGCGACCGTAAAAGATCGCTGTGGCCTCATGGTTCTCGCCGCCAAGGCCATACGACAGGGCAATGCCTCCACCGAAGCACCATCCCATGGCGCCGACCTTGCCCGTAACGTCGTCACGGGAGCGCAGGAATCCGGCCGCGGCATCGAGGTTGTCGATGACTTCGTCGAGATTGCCCTGCGCCTCTTGAACCAAGGCCATGTTTTCTTCGCGCGTAGTCCCGACACGGCCACCAAAGAGATCGGCTGCGAGGGTGATGTAGCCCTCGGCCGCGAGGTCATCGGCGACCTGCCGCACGCGATCTTTCAAGCCATCCCACTCATGAACAATGATGAGTGCCGGAAACGGGCCGTCACCCTCGGGCACGGCGAGGTAACCGCGCGTGGCGGGGTTGGCCTCGTAGTACGCCACATCATGGCCGAGCAGCTCGCCTCCCTCGCCGATGATGGATGGGGGCAGCTGGCCCTCTGCCGTCGGATTGAGCGGCACCGCACCGGCATGGGCGTGGGCGTCCATCGCATCGCCGGCCACCTCCGACGAACCTGCGTCGGAGCTCGGCCCGGCACAGGCCGTAGCCAGCACGACCACGAGGGGAAGGGTATAACGCTTCATGGGGCCTCCAAAATCGGGAGAGGAGTGAGGTCTGATATGGCTCAGCCGACAGGCGCCATGCCGACCTGGGCCAGCGAGATCAGCAGAATCCGCTTGATGCCGACGGGGCCGTTGACGTTGAGGTACCACTCGTCGAGGGAGTGGGATGCACCGCCGCCGCCGCCACCGCCGATGGTGATCGCCGGAATGCCGAGTGAGATCGGAATGTTGCTGTCGGTCGACGAACGGCCGAGGCTCGGCAGTCGGTCCAGAGCCGTCGTGGCTGCGATGGCACGCTGGACGAGAGGGTCGCCCTCATCGCCCGAACCCGAAGGGCGCGTACCGATGCGGTCGATGCTCACCGTGACCTCGTCACCGCGGCGGCGCTCGGCATTTTCCTGCTCAACTGCCGTGTTGACGGCGTTCGTGAGGGCCGCGTCGACGATATCGCCTACCTCGGAAACCTGTCGACCTATCACGTG
>CAYVPD010000313.1:0-2259 GCA_964453545.1 uncultured Gemmatimonadaceae bacterium | reverse complement strand
CATCACGTCGCCGCGCAGGTCAGATGCGCGACGCTGCGAAGTGACACAGCGGCGTCGTCTGCGAGCGCGGGCTGCACTCCTGGTGGATACGGTAACGACCCTGGGTTTGTCAAACTCAACTGGTTGCGGTTCGGTGACGTGCACACTAAATGGAGCTACGTGTGCGTCGCCTCTCATCCCTCCAAGCCCTCCCATGCGCATGACCGCTCGCCGAAGTGCCGGAGTCGAGTTTACTGAAACCATGCGCGGGCACTGGGCGCGCGATGGGGGTGACGATTTCGCGCGCGGGGCTGCCGACGGGGCCGCTGCAGCGCAGCGCCTCGAGTTCACCGTCACCGTGCGCATTGACGACGTCGAGGCGATGATCGCTGACGGCAGCCATCGCGGCACGATTACCGGCACGGTCACGGCCGATGGGCTGGCCGATGCACCGATGCCCATTGAGAATGGCGAATTCGGCCTGTTCGTCGACAACCCTGACAAGCCGCAGGCCTGCAAGATGACCTACCGGCTGCCCTTCCAGGCGCCGTCGGGCGAGGCCCTGGTGCTCGAAGGCTACAAAGACGTGCACCACGACCGTGGCTTCGATTTGTGGGCCGACACGACGACGCTCTTCACCGTGATTGTGCCGGCTGGCTCGGGCCCCAGCGCCGCTGGCTCAGAGACAGGCGCGCCGCTGGGCGCGGGCATTTTGCGCATCTCGGCGACCGACTTTGCGCATCAGCTCACGACCATGCGCGCGATCAACGCCGACTCGCTGGCCGAGGGCCTCGAGGCGCTCGCTCGCTTCGGCACCTTTTTCGCCGGAAAGTTGCTCGACATCTATGGCGGAATCTTTGCGCGTCCAACGCACTTCTCGCCCGCCAACACGGGCCTTCGCCTGAAGCGCCCGCTGCGGCTGCCGGCGCCTGAGGTCATTGAGCCCGTCACTGACGACGGCGTGCGCCTGCGCCTGACGCGCTACCGCGGCGGCGATCGCGGGCCGGTGATTGTGGCACCGGGCTTTGGCACCTCGGCCCGCGCGTTCTTGCTCGACACCGTCGAGACGACCTTCCCCGAGTTTCTCTGCGAAGCCGGCTTTGACGTCTGGTTGCTTGACTACCGGGCCAGCCCCGACCTGCCCACGGCCGAGACGTCATTTACGCTCGACGTCGTCGCCGACCACGACTGGCCGACGGCGGTCAATGCGGTGCGCGCACATACAGGGGCCGACACCGTGCAGGCACTTGGCCATTGCGTCGGCTCACTCACGCTGCTCATGGCACTGGCCCGTGGCATGAAGGGCGTGCGCTCGGCCATCAGTTCACAGCTCACGCTGCACCCGATGACCGTGCCGCTCAACCAGCTACGGGCCAAGGCGCATCTGGCCAACTTCTTGTCAGCCATTCAGGTGCGCACGCTCACGACCGATTTGCACGACGACCCGTCGTGGGTCGAGCGCATCGGCGATGAGCTGCTCAAGCTCTATCCGGCGGGCCGAGAGCGGTGCGCTAATCCGGTCTGCCATCGCATTCTCTTCATGTATGGAGAGGTGTTTGATCACGACCAGATCAACGAGGCTACGCATCAGGCGCTGCACGAGGTCTTTGGCGTGGCCAATCTCAAGACGCTTGAGCAGATCAGCGTGATGCTGCGCACGGGGCATGCGGTCGCGGCCGACGGCGCGGAGCGCTATCTCTCGCACCCCGAGAATCTGCGGCTGCCGATCGCGTTCATGCATGGAGAGAACAATCGGCTGTTCGTGCCCGAGGGGAGCGCACGCACGCTTGAGTTTCTGCGGGAGCACAACGACCCCGATCTCTACACGCGCCACATCGTGGCGGGCTATGCGCACATGGACTGCTTCATCGGCGCGCATGCCGATCGCGACGTCTATCCGTGGATTGTTTCTGAACTCGAGCGCCACCCCTGAACCGGCTCCACCCCTGAACTTTGTGAACCCTCCAGTACCCCGACTGAGGTAAGCGACATGAGCGACGAACACGGCAGCACCCCGCCCGCGGCAGGCCGTCACCCCGGCCTTGAGAGCCTGTTTTCGTACCCGCTGATGAGTGCCATCACTGAGCGCCGCACCCGGCGTGTGGCCCGCGGCGTCTCGCTCGATGCCGGAGAGCTCAGCCACACCAGCACCAACGCGCCGGCCCCGGTCGACCCGCTCGAAGAAGCCATTCTCGTCATGAGTGCGGCCGGGATCACCGGCATCACGCAGCACGACGGCCCGTTCCGCAAGCAGTCGGGCAAGTCGGAGCTGGGCACGCC
>CAYVPD010000312.1:0-2269 GCA_964453545.1 uncultured Gemmatimonadaceae bacterium | reverse complement strand
ACGCGCCGATCTGGCTTTCACGCGGACGCGAGGCGAAGTAGGCATCAGCCACATCGTCGCTCACAGGCTTCACGTCACCGCGCACGCGTACCTGCCGTCCCAGTGAGTCCCAATAGAACGTCAGTGCCGCCTTGGGGTGCTGGGCCATGGCGCGCCCTTTGGCCGACTCGAGGTTAGTGTAGATCACGAAGCCCTCGTCGATGAGCTCCTTCAGCAGCACCACCCGAGCGTCCGGGAACCCGTCGCTGCGCAGGGTTGAGAGCACGACAGCGTCGGGATACCGCATGCCTCCCGGCTCACGTGCTGCGGCTTCAGCTTGCGTGAACCACGTGCGAAACAGCTGCAACGGGTCAGAGGTCAGCGAGGTTTCAGACAAGCGACCAAAGGGTGGCTGTGAAGGGCGAAGAGACGTCATGTCAGAGCTCAACTGCGGCGTGAATGGACGGTGGTGACGGGAATCTCGACAACCTGGTCGGGGCCCACGGCAAAGACCCGGTCATCTCTGTGCGGCGTAATCGCGGCACCCCCGGTAAATGTGCCAAAGGCGGGGAGCACCAAGACGTTGCGGTGCCACCAGAAGCAGGGCATCTGCAGGCGTCGGCCCCGCCCCTCCGGCAACCGCACAACAGGGTGCAAGTGACCGGCGAAGGCGGGGACCTCTGGACTCCACTCCGGTTCATGCATCATCTGAATCCCTCCCTGGCTCACCGGCGTGTCGATCACCTGAAAACCCCAGCTGGCCGGGGGAGTGCCCCCGCGTCGGTCGTGGTTTCCGAGCAGCAAGCGAACCTCAAGGTCGGGTAGCGCTGTTCGCCATTCGGACATGAGTTCGTCGAGAGTGTCAGACCATGATGTCCCCGCATGGATCAGATCGCCGAGAATCCACAGCCGCTGCACGCCGTGGCGATGCACCAGCAGCCGCAGGCGCTTGATATCGTGCTCGGAACCACCGCGAGGTATCGCGACCCCCGCCCGACGAAAGGCGGTGCCCTTGCCCAGATGCAGATCGGCGACCCACGCCTCAGTCACGCCTGAGTCACCGGGCCGGGCCGGCTGGGTGTGGCGAACCACGGCCCCCTCGGGGTCAAGCCATAGGTGGCCCTCGATGCCCGGCAACTCGACCCGTAACGCCTCTTTGCCTGTCCCATCTGAAGCCTTGTCGCGTTGCATGCTCACACCCCACCCGCCGCCGCCTCGAGCTCTGCAGCCGCACGACGTACCCGATCAAGCCACGACTCCGAGCTGACCGAGGTCGAGATGCGGTCGGCCCAGATGGGGAATGCCAACGGCGTAAGGCGCGCAGGGGCGGTCCAGTGCATTTGCAGGGACGACATTGCATGCAGCGCCTGTGCGATGCGGTCAAATTCCAACTCGTCGCGCAACACCTCTTGGCGAGCTTGTGCCACGAGTTCGTTGTCGGGATCCCATCGCTCCAGCACATCAAACACGAGACCCGCCGAGGCCTGGAGCTGTCGGGCGCTCTTGCTCCGCCCGGGTCGGCCCTGAAAGACGAGCCCCGATACGCGCGCGATTTCACGAAAGCGGCGCCGCGCGAGCTCCGTCGTATTCAGACACCGCAGCAGATCGTCGACCAGCCCGTCAGATGCGAGCAGGCCCCGCCAGGTGGCTTCGTCGTCGGGAAACGTGTCAGGAGACACCAGTTCAAGCCCATAGTCGTTGAACGACATCTGCACGGTGCGCGGCGAAATGGCGGTGAGGCGGTGACCGAGCAAGGTCGCCAAGCCCTCGTGCGCCAGGCGCCCCAGGAACGGGAACATGAACACATGATACCCCTCCCTGCTGCGATGGCGTTCGCACAACACGGATCCCTCGGCCGGGAGTGCCGACCCCCTCTGCTGTGCCTCGAGAAGCGGGCGCATGCTGCGCATTTCTCGTGACAGCGTGTCATCGCTGCCCAAAAGCTTGGCCACCTGACCTGCAAGCTGTGTGGACAAGGGCAGCTGCCCCCCCATCCATCGTGGGACCGCACGTCGTGGAGCGCGAGTGCGGGGGCGGCGTACCCACGCTTCCATGTCACGAACGCGAACCAACTCCAGCTCGCGCCCGGCGAAGAAGAAACGATCTCCCGGCGTCAGCCGCGAGATGAAGCCTTCTTCGATATGTCCGAGCTTCTGCCCTCGGGCGAAACGCACCAAGACCTGCCCATCATCGGTAATGGTGCCAATGCTTTGCCGGTGGCGCAGGGCGATGCCTCGATCCGTAACGACATAGCGCCCATCTCGCAGCAAGACGCGATGATAGCGGGGGT
>CAYVPD010000311.1:0-2276 GCA_964453545.1 uncultured Gemmatimonadaceae bacterium | reverse complement strand
GACAGCCGGGCGGCGATGCCATTCAAGACCCACGCGTTCGGCGGGCCCTTCAGTATGCAGTCGACGTACCCTCGATCTGTGCACAACTGCTGGGCACCCAATGCCGTCGCGCTACAGGACCGGTGAATCCGCCAAATGATCACCCTGACCTTGAGCCCTATCCGTTTGATCCGGCCACGGCTGAGCGTCTGCTCGACGAAGCGGGGTGGCCTCGCGGACCCGACGGCACTCGATTCGCCATTCGATTTCAGGCTGGGCAAGGGCGCTATGTCAATGACGTCAATGTCGTGCTCGCCGTTACCCAGTATCTCGAAGACATCGGTCTCGATATTGACCTCGAGCTTATGGAGTGGTCGTCGGTCTATACCCCCTTGCTCAGGGCTCGCAGCGCCGGCCCACTCTTCTTTCTGGGCACCGGGGGAGGCCTTTGGAGCCCGATCTACGACATGACCGACATGGCCGATGTCGACGCGGGCACCAACTACACTCACTGGGACGATCCCAGCTGGTTCGACCGCTGGCCCGAACTCGCTCAGGCCTCTGACGAGGCGGTCCAGCGCCAGATCATCAACGAGATGCTCGAGGTCTTCCACGAGAGTGGCCCGTGGCTACACATGTACTTTCAGCCCGATTTCTACGGTGTGTCGAACGGCCTTGATTGGCAGGCTCGGCGCGATGAATACGTCGAACTGTTCGCCGCCCGGCCGCGCTAGTCGGCCATAGGCATCACGACTCTCATGACCGCTTACGTCACTCGGCGCCTTCTCCAGAGCGTGATCGTCGTCATCGGCGTCACGCTGGTGAGCTTTCTCGCCCTTCAGGCCGGGGGTGACCCCACCTACCTGTTCGTAAGCGAGCGGGCGTCGCTGGAGGAAATTGAGGCAGCCCGTCAGGCACTGGGCTTCGATCGCCCGCTGCATGAGCAGTACCTCGGGTTTGTCGCAGATCTGGCACGCGGCGACTTCGGTCAGTCGCTGTCGTATCGACAGCCAGCCATGCGCCTCATTCTCGAGGCCCTGCCGGCCACGATTGAACTCACGCTGTTTGCCCTCGCCTTTGCCCTGACGCTCGCGATCCCGTTTGGGGTCATCGCCGCCATTCACCGGGGCACTTCATGGGACGGCACAGTGACGACCTTCGCCATGCTGTTCCAGTCGGTTCCAGGCTTCTGGCTGGGCATCATGATGATCCTCTTCTTCGGCCTCTATCTGCAGGTACTGCCAATCTCGGGGCATGTACCCTTTCTCAAACCGCTTCTTTCAGGCGAATTCGTGACAGCCGTCTCGAACCTGCCCCGAACCCTGCTCCACCTCGTACTACCGGGTGTGGCGGTCGGCACATATTCGCTCGCGCGAAACACACGTCTGGTGCGCTCATCACTGCTCGAAGTGCTCCAGCAGGACTACGTGCGCACAGCGAGAGCCAAAGGACTGTCAGAGCGGCGGGTGCTGGTGCACCACGCACTCAGAAATGCTTGGCTTCCTGTCGTCACCATGATTGGCCTGGAGTTCGGCTTTCTACTGGGCGGTGTGGTGGTCGTCGAGACCGTCTTCGGGTATCCGGGAATCGGCCGCCTGCTCTTTGCCGCGATCAACCAGCGCGATATTCCGTTGGTGCAGGCGGGGGTCGTGGTGCTGGCAGGCATCTTTATTCTGCTAAATCTGCTGGTCGACCTGATCTATGTGCGCCTCGACCCGCGCATGAAGCTGGGCCGAGGGCACGCATGACCCTGCACGAGATCACGGCTGGCGAAGGGGGCCTCGGGGTGTTGGGTGTGCGCGGCAGCGGGGCGAGGGCAGAATTCCGCCGTGCGATACGGCTCATGGTTGCCTCACGCTGGCCCGTGCTGGCCATTGCATTTTTGCTGGTGGCGGTGGCGGTGGCTGCGCTGGGACCATGGTTGGCTCCATTCGACCCCAACCGACAGAGCCTCATGTTTCGCCTTGCTGAACCTCTGTCGAAAGGCCCAGACGGCAGGCTTTTTGTGCTAGGGAGCGATGCCCTTGGGCGCGACGTCTTTTCGCGACTGCTCTATGGCGCACGTGTCTCGCTCACGGTGGGCTTCGCGGCCATCGCCGTTGGGGGGACGATCGGTATCGTCATGGGTCTGCTGGCTGGTTACTTCGGAGGCTGGATTGACGATGTCGTCATGCGAGTCGGCGATATTCAGCTTGCGTTTCCGTTTGTCTTGCTGGCGATCATGTTTCTTGTTGTACTCGGACCGGGGATCGTCAATCTCATTCTGGTGCTTGGGATCGGGCAGTGGGTTACCTATG
>CAYVPD010000310.1:0-2286 GCA_964453545.1 uncultured Gemmatimonadaceae bacterium | reverse complement strand
CCAGCGGTGAAAATGGAACCCCGAGCCATAAATCGAATGATTGGCTGACGCACCTTTAGGGTTGTGCGTCAGGCCATTGGGCTGGCTGGAGAGGTGGCCCTGCGTGCGCAGCAAACGGATCGCCATGCCATAGAATTCCGGCCGGATCACGTTTTCGCCGCCCAGCGTGCGAAAGCCCGTATCGCGCATCACTTGGCCTGTAGCCCTGGCCTGAGGTGCAGGACCTCCCACGGCGTTCCACGCAAAGCGCGTGGCCATGTTTCCTGCGATCTCGGCCGTGCCCTCTTCGATCCAGCTCGGATGGTACGAACTGCCGCCCGTGCCCAGCGCGGAGCGGTCGATCGACTTCTTGAGCGACGAGACGTGCTTTACCTCGTGGACCAGTGTCTCCAGTGACTGCCAGTTGCCGTTGTCCTGCCCCCGGATCACCCCGGCCTGAAAGTAGATGTACTCGCCTTGGTTGGACGCCGCGCAGCGCTCTTGCGTGAAGAAGTCACCGCTCCAGACAAACGCGGCGGTGCCCGAGCCGACGACAGGTGACACGAAGACGATGACCTTTCCATTGCCGTCGATGTCGCTGACGCCGCCGAAGTAATCGTCGATCACCGGCTTGCCGTACGCGCCGTAGAAGTCGCCCATGGCGCGCACTTGGCCTTCGTTCACGGCTGTCTCAGGGTCGGCGAGCTGTGCGCTGTCTTGGTAGAAGGCGAAATGGTCGTCTTCGTGCAGCTTGATCGCGACAGCCTTGGTGCCGGCCGTGCACTGCGATGCGGTTGAGGTGTCGATCAGCAGCCGGTCGGGCAGCGACGTCTGTGAAGGGGCCGATGCGTAGGCACCCGAAGCATCATCGGAGCGCATTGCAGCGACCCGCGGGCGGGCGATCGCGGCCTCCAGCGGCCCTTCAGCGGCTACATGCTGCAGCAGTCGGACCTCGGCCTCGCGACGCCACATGTGGTCATCGGCGGTCGCCTGAGCCAGCCGGGCCGCGGCATAGACATGGCGGGGGAGCGCGATGCGCTCGCCAGCGTCGATGTGCGTCGGGGCCCAGAGCGAGGTGCGCTGTGCGGCCGCTGTGCCGGGGGCAGGTGCGCTGGCCGTGCCAGGCCGCGTACGGATCCGCAAGCTCACCTCATCGAGACACCCCGGGTTGTTCGATGAGCAGGGGTCGGAGACCGGCCGAACAACGGCAAGACGATAGCGATCGCCCTCGGCGCCCACCGGCAAGATGATGCCACATTCGCCACGATCCGGCACATCAAAGATGCGCACTTCCCCTGGGGCCATTGATAGCTCCTCACTGCAGTCGGTGACCAGCAGCGTTGCGGAACCTACGATGCCCTGTGCGGTCGCCGTAATCTCGGCGGTGCCGAAGCCGGTCGCGGTGGCGACACCGTCGGCCGCGATCGACGCAACCGCCGTGTTGCTGCTCTGCCAGGTGAACGCGAGCCCCGACATCGCCTGATTGGTGGTGCTGCGGCCTGCCGCGCTGAACGTCAGCGTCTGTCCTACGGCCGACAGACCGGCCTCTCCGGGCGTGACGTCGATGCGCTCCAGCACGAGTTCGGGCTCGGGCGGCGTTGGGGCCGAGCCGTCGCTACAGGCCGAGGCCACGAGCATTACGACAAGGGACAGGGCGGCTCTGGAAGTCAGAAAAAAGCGGCCGGAAGCAGGCATCGATTGGGCGGCGACAACGGGAGGCTTGAAGCGGGAGAGGGTCATGCGTGTCCAACCCCTGCCGTTACCGACGAGTTCCTGTGCTGTGCGGTCGGGCGTGTCCCTACGCCCGGCTCCCTCACTGGCGTCAGGCCGGATGTCGGAGCAGTTCGGGGAGCATGACCGCAGCCGCACCCGCCAGCCAAACATGCGCATGCTGCGAGATGGGTGTCGGATCGGGGTTGACCTCGATCACGACGCCCCCGCCCGCGAGGGTCATGTGCGGTAGCGATGCGGCCGGTTGAACCAGACCGCTGGTTCCGATGACGAGCGAAAGGGTCGCATGTTGGGCCTTTCGCGTGGCATCGTCGAAGAGAGGTTCATCGAGGGCTTCTCCAAACCAGACAACATCGGGGCGAAGCAGCGCCTCACATTGGGTGCAATGGGGCAGGGTATCGACGCGGCTGCTGTCGATGGGCCCTCGATGAAGGCTACGAAGCCCACAGGCCGTGCAGCGCACGCGGAAGATTTGGCCATGAAGTGTGCGGGGTCGCAGGGCAGGGGGCAGGTCTTCGACGGCCACCCCGCACGCCTCAGCCATCGCGAGCGCGTGCAGGCCATCGACGTTTTGGG
>CAYVPD010000309.1:0-2305 GCA_964453545.1 uncultured Gemmatimonadaceae bacterium | reverse complement strand
GCAGGTGAGCCGCGATGGCGGTGCAACCTGGACCGACGTGACCTCGCGCGTGCCCGGCATGCCCGGGTTGACCTGGATCAATAGTATCGAGCCGTCGCGGCATGTCGCGGGGCGCGTGTATCTCGTCACCAACAACTATCGCAACGACGACTACGCCAACTACCTCTGGGTTTCTGAGGATTACGGGCAGTCGTGGACCCGCATCGACGGCGGCCTGCCGGCCGAGCGCGTACTGCGCACGGTGCGCGAAGACACGCGCAACCCGAACGTGCTCTGGCTCGCGACCGAATTCGGCGCCTTTGTCTCGATCGATCGTGGCTCCAGCTGGAGCGAACTGCGCGGCGGCATGCCAACCATGGCATTCAACGACCTGGTGATTCACCCGCGCGACAATGACCTCGTGCTGGCTACGCACAGCCGTGGCATCTGGATCTACGACAACATCAATGCATTCCAGGAGCTGACGCCTGCGGTGCAGGCCAAGCCGTCGCATCTCTTCACGATCGAGACCGCGCATCAGATTCGCTACAACAGTGAGCGTGGCCACACCGGCGACATGATTTTCTACGGCGACAACCCGCCGGCCGGTGCGATCATCGACTACTACATGGGCACCGTCGACAGCAATGCGCGCATGACGGTAATCGACGCGCAGGGCAACGAGGTTGCTCAGGTGCCGGTGTCGGGCTCTCAGCTTGGCTTGAACCGCGTGGTCTGGGATCTGCGTCATGCGCGCCCCGGTGCCGCATCGGCCCGTGGCGGAGCCGCCCGAGGCGGTCGCGGCAGCCTGCCCGGTCCGCTCGTCGTGCCGGGCAACTACACGGTGCGCCTCGAGGCTGGTGGGGTGGTCAGTGAGCAGATGGTGCAGGTGCTTGAAGACCCGCGCCTGGAGTACGACGCCAAAGAGCGCGCGAACTGGACCAACGCGTGGCTCGCCTTGGCCGAGCTGACCGATCAGGCAACCGAGCTTTCGCAGCGCATTGGTTCGCGCATTGCCGAGCTCGCTGATGGTGGACCTGTCGGAAGCACGGAGCGCCTGCAGGTGCTCGCTCGCGAGGCCTCAGAGTTGGCCCGTCGTGCACGCACGCTGGAGTCGGGCTTCTCGCAGATGGTCGGGCGACCGAGTGCTGACGAGCAGGCGCAGCGTCGCTTCTTTGCCGACATGCTGCAGACGCTCACCGCTGAGTTCCAGGCGGCGGGGCGGTGAGGGTTGTGACGCCATAAGCCAAGGGGGTGCGGCTCATGCGAGCCGCACCCCCTTTTTCATGCGTCTTGCGATGCCGACTTAGCGTCCGATGCGCAGCCTCAGTCCGGCGCTGAACTGCAGCCCCGACAGATCGATCTCGTCAAAGGCCGCGTAGTCGCCGTTCAAGCCCGCCGTCGCGCGACGATAGCGTGAGTCGACCACAAACGCCCACGAATCGCCCAGGTGCCGGTCGATCACAAGGCCCACCACCCCGATCATCGCCGTGTTGGCCGAGGCGTAGTTGTGAGTGATCACATCGGGCCGGTCAAAGGCGTCGGGAAACACGCCCGTCTGCTCCAGCCGGTAGCGCACCTGCCCCAGCCCGGCGAGCAGCCCCAAACCCCACTTGTTCGACGGCTGCGCTGAATCACGCAAGCGCAGATGCAGCCCGCCATACACCGCCGGGTATGACTCCAGGCTCGTGTCTTGGTTGGCCGACGTAACCGTGGTGCCGCGGGCGGTGGAGCTTGCATTCACCCGCGACCAATCACCCGAGACAAAGAGATCCAGCGGGCGACCGACGCGGAACATCACGTCAACTCCACCAGCCGCTGCAACAAAGTCAGAACGCCCGAGCGTCAGCTCGCGCTTGACCATGCCGAACAGGTTGCCCTGTGTGCCGTAGGCCAACGCCCCGGCACGCGCACTCACGCTCCAACGCGAGGTGGACTCGTCGCGGCTCGCGTCACCCTCGCCACTCACGCTGCTCGACGACGCCTGCTGCGCCGTGAGCGAGCTGCTGCCGGCGATGAGGGCCGCAAACAGCAGTGCCGTGGTCTTTGCCACAGACGTATGCGCTCTCATCGGTCGCCTCCGGTGCTCGTACGGGTCACGATCATTGACGCTGCATCACACGGGCGAGCAGAGGCATCTGCCTCGCCGATCTGCTCGCGCAGCCGCGACAAGTTGGAGCTGATGCAGCCGCCGTAGTCAAAGGCCACATCGGAGCGCACCGTAACAGCCGCTCGATTGCCGCCGAAGTTGGCCACAAGCTCGGTCACGCCATGGCCGATCGAGGTTACGATGCCCTCGGCATCAACTTCGATCACGTCGCCATCG
>CAYVPD010000308.1:0-2315 GCA_964453545.1 uncultured Gemmatimonadaceae bacterium | reverse complement strand
TGCTCGGCGGGTTTGCCGAATTCCATCGTGACGTCGACGCCGGGTTGCCCGACGTGCTGCTCGTGCCCGACTCGGCCGACGGGGGTGCGCGTCTGCGAAGCCTGCGCGGTGAGCTCGAGGCCCAGGCGATCGACTACGAGGTGGCAGGCCGCTCCTTTACGGTCACCGCTGCGGTCCATCAGGGATTTGCGGCTCGCCGCAACTTTCCGGTCGGTACGGTTCGCGTGCCGGCACGTCAGCCCCGAGGGCGCCTGGCGCTCACCCTGCTGCAGGCACGGGTTCCGCTCGAGGCGGCCTATTCGTATGACATCAGTGCGTGGTCGCGCCCGTATGCTTTTGGGGTGGAGGCCCACGTAGCCGCGGCCAACGAGCTCGCCAGGGTAGGGGATTGGCAGAAGCCATCGGGTGCGTTGGTCGTGGCGGCGCCAGGCTTTGGAGCTGCGGGGCAGGGGCCCGACGCTCTCTATGGCGTCGTGCTGAAGCCTGGGTTTGAGCGCATGCCTGCGCTGGTGCGGTTCTTGGCCGAGGGCGGCCGTGGGCGCGTGATGCTCGAGCCGATCGAGATTGCGGGCGAGGCGTTTGCGCCGGGCAGCGTCTTCTTGCCGTCGGCACTCAATGGCGGGCTCGTCGAGGCGCTGCGCACGGCCGGCCTCGATCGCCTGCCCGGAGTCGCCGCCGTGTCGTCATCGCTCACCACGTCAGGTCCGGACCTCGGGACGGGCAATGCCACGGAGCTGCGGCTCCCGCGCGTCGCTCTGGTCGGCGGCGAGGGCACCTCGTCCAACAGCTTCGGAGCCCACCGATTCTTTCTGGAACGCCGCCTCGGGCTGCCGCATGATGTAATCGAAGCCGGTGAGCTGGGTTCGCTCGCGCTCGAAAAATGGAATGTCATCGTGGTGCCGGAGGGCGCGGGCACGGGTCGCGCCCTATCAGAGCGTGATCGTAATCGTCTGCGTGATTGGGTACAGAGAGGGGGCACGCTCGTCGCGGTGGGTAGTGGTGCCGCAGGTCTGGAGGCGCTGACCGGCGTCGCGCGTCGCGAGGCCTCCCAGCAGGGAGACCCTACCGAGCGCGCACTGCGCACACTCGAAGAGCGGGAGCTTTCGCGTTGGGAAGACCGTACTCCGGGCGCCGTGGTCGAGGCTCAGCTCGATCCTGCGCACCCGCTGGCCTTCGGGGCCGGCGCAGCGGGGGGGGACCGGCTGTTCGTCTTGTCGGCCGGCAACAGCTTCGAACCGAGCGAAGACTTCGAGTCCGCCGCCTGGTTTGACGAAGAGCTGCAGCGTGTGAGTGGCGTGATCAGCGACACCACCCTCGGGCGTCTTTCGCGCAGCGCGTGGCTCGTGCAGCGCGCTCTCGGCCGCGGACGCATCGTGCTGTTTGCCGATGATCCGCTCTTTCGCATGATGTGGCCCACCGGGTTTCAGCTCTACGCCAACGCGGTGCTGGTGGCTCCCACGCTGTAGGTGAGGGCTTGGGTGGGCTGCGGGCGCAGCCGGGGTGGCCCCAGGCCGCCGCCGAGCCCGGTTCATTCGTTCATCTGGCATCAGTCCTGCACCCTTCAGGGGTCAGCAGACCGCCGCCCTGCCAAATAGGCAGGGCCGGACGAGACTTCAGGTGGATGATGCGCGAAAATGCTGAATTTCGAGCGTTTGACAGTTAAGGCAGGCGAGGCGCTGCAGGCGGCAGCCGGCGAGGCGCGGCGGCGGGGAAACCCCGAGATTCACGGTGTGCATCTGCTTGTGGCGCTTCTTGGCCAGAGCGAGGGCATCGTTCAGCCCATCTTGCAGAAGCTCGAGGCCGACGTTGAGCGGGTGGCTCGCGCTGCCGGTGAAGCGATCGGCCGTATGGCTCGCACCGAGGGCGGCAGTGAGCCTCGCATTTCACGCGATCTCAATCGTGCGCTGGAAGTGGCCGAGACGCGTGCACGGGAGCTCAGCGACGAATACGTCTCGACCGAGCACTTGCTGCTTGGGCTGACCGAGGAGCGTGACGACGCTGGGCGCATCTTGCGTGAAGCGGGGGCGACCCCCGAGCGGATAGCCGAAGCGCTTGAGGCGGTGCGCGGCTCGCATCGAGTCACCGACCAGAACCCTGAGGAGAAGTATCAGGCCTTGGCCCGGTACTCGCGTGACCTGACCGACCTTGCCCGTCGTGGCAAGCTCGATCCGGTCATCGGGCGCGATGAAGAAATTCGCCGTGTCATCAAGGTTCTGGCCCGCCGCACCAAGAACAATCCGGTGCTCATCGGTGAGCCGGGTGTGGGTAAGACGGCCATCGTCGAGGGCCTCGCCCAGCGGATCGTCGCGGGCGAC
>CAYVPD010000307.1:0-2317 GCA_964453545.1 uncultured Gemmatimonadaceae bacterium | reverse complement strand
GACTCGGAGCCTTCTGCAGCATCGCCGCGTTTGGGAGGGCTGATGGAGGACTGCGCACCGAACTGCTCGGGGTGCTTCCGCCCGAACAACGAGATCTGTCACGGCGGGCCGACCAAGATGATGCCGTGGTGAGGGCATGTCCTGACACGTTCGTCGCCGTGCCGGGTCAAGGCACGGCGCTGAGCGCCATTCCGTTGCCCTACGAGGCTACGTCGCCGATTCCCCTGCTTACGCTGCGTCCCTGACGGTTTTCATCGTCAGGGCTGATCGTCTCTCTCTCCGTAGAGCAGGGCCAGCATCAGTCCGAAGGCCAGAGCGTCGACCAGTTCTTCGTCATGCTCATCGTCGGCCGTGAGATCGGCGACGAGCGCTGAGAGACCTGGAATGCGCCGGTGCGGCGAAGAAGAACCCAGCAACTTGTCGACGCCACCCAACGGCGCGGCGAGATAGTCCGCCGCTCCAAAGGTCGTGCCTCGTACCAGCGCGGGGCCGGGCAGGCGCGGATCGACCACGGCCCCGTAGACCAGGCCGCGCACGGCGCCGCGTACGGCTCGGCGCAACGTCTGGTCATCAACCGCTTCCAGCCGCAGCTCCCCACGCAAAAGCGGCGACAAGATGTCGATCAGGGCACCGGCACCGGCGCCGGCCGCGGCGGCCCGCACGAGTCGCGCCACGCCGGGGCGTTCACGAGCCGGCCAGAGCGCGAGCAATCGACCGGCGAGGGCGCCGGATCCGAGCGTCTTGAGGGCATCTGCCGCCGCCGGGGTGCGCACCGACGACTTCTTTGCATCGAGTGCGCCTTTTGAAACCGCCGACAAGACGGATCGGGGCGAGCCGAGCCCCTGTTCGAGCAAGAAGCCCACGCGGTACCAGAATGACGAACGAGTGGCCATCAGATCGATGCAGGTGAAAGAAGGTTACGGGCTCAATAAGAGGTTCGCGGGGGCCTCAGGGTGCGACAAGGGGCCGCGGCCGACGCCGGGGTTTCGGCGCATCTCGCAACGGCCTGAAAAAGCCTCCGTATCGAAGCCTGCTTGTAACAAAAGGTGCGAGTGATTCACGAATTTCGTTTCTAGTACCTTTTCCTGCTTGACCACAATATCTAGTGGCCATATACTCTGCGAGGCCCAACAGTTCGTGCCTTCGAGTTTTTCCACAAGTCCGCTTCGAGCTTTGTCGCAGTCGATTGCGGACTTTGGTGTCTTTACGGGTTTTCCCACGCCTTTTTTTCCACAACTGGAGCGATCGAAACATGCCGCCGAAGAAGAAGACTCCCGCCGCACGCCCGACCCTCGCGTTCCCTCAGGAGCCCTTCATCTTCGACGACAAACTTCCGTCTGATCTTCCTCCGGCCGGGCTGACCGACAACGCCCGCATCGTGCTCGGCAAGCGGTACCTCAAAAAAGACGAGCAGGGGGAGCCCATCGAGTCGCCCGAGACGATGTTCTGGCGGGTCGCCTCTTCGATCGCTCGCGTCGACAACCACTACGGCGCCTCTGAGGCCGCCGTCGAAGAGGTTGCGCGACAGTTCTACGAGCTGATGACGACCGGCACCTTCGAGCCGAATTCGCCGACTCTTATGAACGCGGGTCGTCCGCTTGGCCAGCTTTCGGCGTGTTTCGTGCTGCCCGTCGACGATGCGCTCTCCAACGGACAGAGCGGCATCTATGACACGCTCAAGTCCATGGCGTTGGTCCACCAGTCCGGCGGCGGCACCGGATTCGGTTTCTCGCGCCTGCGCTCCGAGGGCGACCAGGTTCGTTCGACGATGGGTGTGGCTTCAGGCCCCGTCTCGTTCATGAAATTGTACGACGCGTCGACCGAGGTCGTGAAGCAGGGTGGGACTCGCCGGGGTGCCAACATGGGCATTCTGCGTGTTGACCATCCCGACATTCGCAACTTCATCACCTGCAAAGACGATACGTCGCAGATCACCAACTTCAACATTTCGGTGGCGCTGACCGATGCCTTCATGGATGCGGTCAAGAACGGCGAGTCGTATGATCTGGTGCACCCCAAGACCGGCGAGGTTGTGGGGCAAGAAGACGCCAAGCAGATCTTCGACCTGATCATTCACGGCGCGTGGAAGACGGGTGAGCCCGGCACGTTCTTCATCGATCGGGCCAACGAGTACAACCCGGTGCCCAAGCTCGGCAGCTACGAGGCCACCAACCCGTGTGGAGAGCAGCCGCTCCTTCCGTACGACGTCTGCAACTTGGGCAGTATCAACGTGGGCCGCTTCGTACGTACTGATGTGCCGGCTGACGCTCCGCTCTCCGAGCGCGTCGACTGGGAGGCGCTGCGCCGCGTCGTGCAC
>CAYVPD010000306.1:681-2328 GCA_964453545.1 uncultured Gemmatimonadaceae bacterium | reverse complement strand
CAACATTTACTTACCCTACTTTTTGCGCTCTCTGAAGAGAAAGGTTGACGCCAAGGCCCACCTGTTCCCGGACGACATCGATCTCGATACTGTGCGGCGCGCCACGACCCTCCGTGACTTCGATCAGGCGCTCACAGCACCGCTCCATGGCTTCGCCAGCGCGCTCGATTATTACGAGCGCTCGAGCTCGGCGCGTTGGCTGGACTCGATCTCGACGCCGACTCTGGTGCTTCAGAGTCTCGACGACCCGTTCTTGCCCCGCTCCGCCCTCCCCAGCGAAGCACTCGATCGCAATCCTTGGATCCACGCTGAACTGACGCCACGTGGAGGTCACGTCGGATTTCTGGAGGGCTCTCCGTGGCACCCCGGCTTCTGGGCCGAAGCCTCTGCAGCACACTTTCTGGCCCATATGCTCTCTGCAGCCTAGAATCTGAGGTTCGCTGCACCTGCAGACCTCTCCTGCCCCACGACTTCAGGGATCGAACCGTGAGCGCTTCTCCGACGGCCACCGCCTCTGCCAACACCTTTTTCGGACACCCGCGCGGTCTCTCTACCCTATTCTTCACCGAATTGTGGGAGCGATTCTCGTACTACGGCATGCGGGCGCTGCTGATTCTGTATCTCACACAGGAGACCCTCGCGGCGAATCCCGGCATGGGGCTCGACGCCGGTACCGCAGGGGCGATCTACGGGCTCTACACGGGCCTCGTTTATCTGCTCGCGCTTCCGGGAGGATGGGTCGCTGACAACCTCTGGGGACAGCGAAAGGCTGTCTATGTGGGCGGCTGGATCATCGCTGCAGGCCATTTTTCCATGGCCGTGCCGAGCGATGCGCTCTTCTTCATTGGCTTGTTTCTGATCACGCTTGGCACAGGTCTGCTGAAGCCGAGCGTGAGCGCGGTTGTGGCCGATCTGTACCCTGAAGGTGGGGCTCGGCGTGATGCAGCCTTCTCGATCTTTTACATGGGCATCAACCTCGGGGCGATTGTTGGCCCTCTGGCCTGCTCGTTTCTCGGCGAGACCTACAACTATCACCTCGGCTTCTCGCTTGCTGGCATCGGCATGGTGCTTGGGCTGGTGCAGTATCGGGCCGGTCTGAAACACATGGGCGACGCAGGCCTGCTGCGCAGCGACCGCTCGCCTGACGAATTGGTGCAGCTGTCGCGCCGGTTCTTCGGCGTCACCGCAGCGCTGATCGTCGCCGTGGTCGCGTTCGGATACCTCGTCGGATCGGGTGCGCTGGCGATTGACCTGCGCACCGTTGCCGATGCGTTGGGCTCAGGAGTGCTGATCGTGGTCGCCGTGTTCTTCGGTTACGTGATCTTCTTCGGGGGGCACGCACCTGATGAGGTGCGTCGTCTCTGGGTGATCGCATGGCTGTTCTTGTTTTCGGCCTTCTTCTGGTCAGGCTTCGAGCAGGCGGGCTCGTCGCTCAATCTGTTCGCGCGTGATCTGACCGACCGAACCCTTGGCTCGGTCGAGATCCCCGCGGGCTTTCTGCAGTCCGTCAACTCGATCTTTATCGTGCTTCTGGCCCCTGTCTTTGGCTCATTCTGGGTCTGGTTGGGACGCCGCAACGCCAATCCCTCGATTCCGGCGAAATTCGGATGGGGCCTCGTTGGCTTGGCGATGGGTTTCTTCGTGCTG
>CAYVPD010000306.1:0-671 GCA_964453545.1 uncultured Gemmatimonadaceae bacterium | reverse complement strand
GTCGTGGGGCGCCGCCAACGCTACCCCTGAAAATGGGGCGGCAATGACGTGGCTGATCGTGTGCTACTTCTTTCATACGTGCGGAGAACTCGCGCTCTCACCCGTCGGGCTCTCGGCAATGACCAAGCTGGCTCCGGCCAAGCGCGTCGGGCAGATGATGGGCATCTGGTTCGTCTCGGTTTCACTGGGCAACATCATCGCAGGGCGCATTGCCGGAGGCCTCGAGGCGATGGAGCCCGCCTCTCTCTTTAGTACGGTTGCGATGATCGTGGGTGGCGCCGGGGTGATCGCACTGCTCGCCAGCCCTTGGGTCAAACGGCTGCAGGGGGGCGTGCAGTAAGGCACTCCGCGCCTTGCAATGCACCGAGTGCAGTCGCATTGTACCGATTCGCGGGCTGCGGGCGTCTTTGCGCGTCCAACGCGGCCTCATCGCTACAACATTTCGTCTGCACCGAGAGGATCATGACCGGTACATACTCACGCGCCCACCGATGGCTTGGGCGTCTGGCCTTCGTCACCCTGGCCGCAACCTCGCTGATGGGCACCGAGGTCCGGGCGCAGGGTGCCCAGGGACCGGGCGTCTCTGACCTTGCCGATCTGTCGTGGCGCAATGTCGGCCCGAATCGTGGTGGCCGCTCGATCTCTGTTACGGGGACTGCTTCACGCCCACT
>CAYVPD010000305.1:0-2347 GCA_964453545.1 uncultured Gemmatimonadaceae bacterium | reverse complement strand
CACCAACGACGACGTGAAGCTCGCGGGGTGGTTCATTCCGGCGGCCCGCGGTGGCGCCGAGAGCGGCGCGCCCGTCCAGCCCGGACCCGCCGCCATCGTGCTGCACGGCTGGTGCTGGAACCGCTGTGGCACGCGCCAAAACAGCCCGCTCAACGACTTTCCGTTTGGATTGCCGGTCGACCTGATGCCTGCCGCACGTGCGCTGCATGAGGCCGGCTATCACGTGCTCATGTACGACATGCGCAACTTCGGGGAGAGCGAGCGGCGCGGCGTCTATACTGGCGGCTGGCTCGAAAAGCGTGACCTCATCGGCGCGCTCGAATACCTCGCCGCACGCCCTGAAGTCGACGCCGAGCGCATGGTGGTGCAGGGGTTCTCTGTCGGCGGAAACATCATTTTGTACGCGCTGCCGCACACCCGCCGCATTCGCGCTGCTTTTGCCATTCAGCCGGCGCGGGTCGGGCTGTTCATGGCGAACTTTGGCCGCAAAAACCTCAAGGGCATCGGCTGGCTCATCGTGCCTCTCGTCGAATGGGTCTATCGCCTCTATGGCGGCCCCGCGCTGCGCGATATCGACCCGGCGCTGGAGGTCGTGGGCGCCGATGACACGCCCGTGCTCTTCTTGGAGGGCACAGGCGATCGTTGGGGCTCGGTTGATGACGTGCGCCGCATGGCCGAGGCCACTCCGGGCAACCAAGGCCTCATGGTCATCGAGACCAATCATCGCTATGCCGGCTACAACTGGGCGGCCCAGCACCCTGAGGTCGCGCTTGAGTTCTTTGCGAAGCACATCAAGGCACCGGAGCCGCCGGTGACAGCGGGGTAGTCGCCCCCGTCCCTGCCGCCACAGCGCCTGCTCGGCTCCTGTTGCTACCGCAAGCGTCGCTCGCAGCCGCGATGGCGGCAGGGACGGGAGGCGTGCAGACTAGATCAAGTAGCGAACGGACAAAATCGCGACCGGGTGTGCCGAGGCGCCGATTGGCGCGGCTCGATTGAAGCCTCGTAAAGCGGACCAAAATGGGGTCGCGCGAAAAAGCGTGCGCGCGACCCCGTTTTGGTCCGGGGCGGGGCGGGCAGGTGTCCGAGGCGGAGTCGGTCGCAGGCCGCCGGCCTCAGCCCTCGCTGGCGGGCTCCGCGGCCGCAACGCCCATTTCGGCGCTGAAGCCGGCGCGATCGACGGCCTCGCCGCGCAAGATCACGTCAGCGATCCGGCGTGTGTTGGTGATGTCGTCGAGCGGATTGGCGTCGAGCACGATAAAGTCGGCGCTGCGGCCGGCCTCGATCACGCCCATGTCATCGAGCCCCATGAGCTCTGCGGAGTTGCGCGTCGCGGCAATCAGGGCATCCATCGGCGGCAAACCGGCCGCAACCATGTCTTCGAGCTCAACGTGCGCGGCCCAGGGCACGCTGCCGTCGGTGCCAAAGGCGATGCGTGCGCCCTCGGCGTGCAGACGCGCGAGATTGCGGGCCTGAATGCCAAACGCCTCACGGGCTGCGGGGCGATCGAGCGTCATGCTGCTTTCCATGAGTTCGATCTGCGAGGCCGAGATCGTGCCCGAGAGCCAGTCCAGGTCGGTCGGCACGGCACGGTCGGGCAGGTTGGCCACGAGCACGATGTCGCCTCGCTCCTGCCAGAGCGCCACGAGTTCGTCGTCGATGTCTTGATCGCGAATGCCATGCGCAAAGGCGTTGATGCCGGCGCGCAGCAATCCTTTAGCGTCTTCGAGCGTGAAGATGTGGGCGGTGACCATGAGCCCATAGGTGCGCGCCTCGTCGATGATGGCGCCGTAGAGCTCGGGGGTCAGCTTTTCGTACTGCCCGTTGCGATCATCGACCCAGATTTTGACGATGTCGACGTTTTGCGCGGAGAGCTCTCGAATGGCTTGGCGGCCCTCTTCAGGCGTGTTGATCCAGTAGGGCACCTCGGCGCGGCCCGGCTCGGGGCGGGTAATGCCGCGGCCGGCGGAGCGCAGATGGGCGGCTCCGGCGATCTCTTCGTCGCGCATCTCGAGGGCAAGCTGGCCGGGATCAGAGCCGAGGCTCGTGACCGCACCAACCCCGTAGTACGCGGTGTGGCGCAGTTGCTCGATCATCTCTTCGCGCTCGCTCGCCATGTGAATGTGCGCATTGACCAGCGCCGGCATGATCGTCTTGCCGCTCACGTCGATGGTCGTTGCGCCCCCGGGCACATCGACTTCGCCGCGCGCTCCGACGGCTGCAAAGCGCCCTTCACGCACTACGACGACTGCATCTTCGACGATACTGCCGTCGCCCGTGATCACGCGCGCACCCTCATAGACCGTTGCCGGGGCGCCGCTGTCGGCGTCGCTCGCAGGGGCACAGGCCG
>CAYVPD010000304.1:0-2355 GCA_964453545.1 uncultured Gemmatimonadaceae bacterium | reverse complement strand
CGCATCGTTCATGGACCGGCCCCCCAACCGCGCCCGACGCTCGGTGCTGATGCGGCACGGCAGGGTGATGTTGTCGAGCACCGAGAGGTAGGGAATCAGATTGAACATCTGAAAGATGTAGCCCAGGTGCGCGGCCCGCAGTGCATCACGCCGCGCGCCCGAAAGCGGCGTCAGATCTTGCCCCAGCACGCCGACCCGCCCTTCGCGCGCCATCAGCACGCCGGTCACTAACCCGAGGAGCGTGGTCTTGCCGCTTCCGCTCGGTCCGAAAAGAAACACCCGCTCACCGCGATCGACTCGCAGTGCCGGTACATCCAACACGGTCTGCCCCGGCCGATAGCCGAAGCGTACCGTGTCAAACTCGATTGCCGCAGTGCTCAATTCGAGTACGACGTTACGCGGGCACCGTCGATCGTGTAGCTGACCGAGCCATAGATGTTTTCGGTCTGGTCAATCGTAAGCACGCCCTCAACCCAGATCGGATCCCACCACTCTACCTTGGCCCGCTCTCCCTTGGGGAGCTTGACGTACACGAGCTGGTTTGGCGGTGGCGGCGGCGTGTGCACGCACGCGCCCACGTAGGGCACGAGCAGAAACTCGGTCACGCGCTCGAGATAATCTTCGAGCGGCACCATAAACCCGGGCACCTTGGCCTCGTTGCCCACCACGGCCTTCAGGTCATCGCTCATCTCGCCGCTTTCATAGTCGAGCCCAGCAAGCAGACGCCAGTCAACCTCAACCGGGTCGGGGCGACGGCTGGCTTCGGCCTCGGCGAGTCGAGATCTGAGGATGGCCGGCAGCATTGAGGCCTTCACCGGCGTGTCAGTACGGCGAATCACGTCGGCCGTCAGCAGGCTTTCGATCGGCTGTGTTGTCGGGGTCGCCAGCATGGCCAGCAGGGGCAGAGCAGCGAGCAGCGCAGAGCGAAGCCGCAAAAATCTCGTCAGGTCAGGCATGAGTCGTCAGATCGTTGAGGGTGCTGATCATCTCTGCAACCTACGAACCCGGGGCAGAGTTCCGACAGGTGGTGCCGCTGAGCCTGGCTATCCCGACGGGTGGGGGGCGGCCACTCAGTGTCCGGGGTCGGTATTGCCCTCCCAAGAACCATACATCGGGTTGGGAAAGACGAAGTAGCGCACGCCGAAATCACCAAGCGCGTCGAGCGGCGCGGCACGCAGGGCCTGCGTGCCGCCTGGAAAGTCACCCACGTTGTCGCCGAGCCAAGCCACAACTTCGAGGGGTGGCAGCCCCACAGGGGTTGTGCCTGTGCGCACGGCGTCAAAACGTGCAGCCTTGTCAGAGGGTCCTGGGGTACGGCACAGCACCACATCAAAGCCAATGCCCACGGCCGTCAGATTGCGGCGAGTCTCTTCACAGACCTCGTCATCGCGATTGGTGACCACGGCCACGAGCCCCCCGGCTTCGCGCACACGCTGGGTGAAGCGAACGGCGCCAGGCAGCGCAAGCGCTGCCTCTTCGCGCACCCAGTCATTCCAGCTCTCACCCGTGTAGCCCAGACCTGCCTGTGCTCGGCGCAGCTGATAGGTAGAGTTGTCGAGCAGCGTCTCGTCGGCGTCGATGATGACGCCCCACGGCCCTGCAACATCCGCGGCGCGCGGCGCGATGACCTGCCATGCATGCGCGTAGGTCGTTTCGTAAATCAGTCGCTGCTCGGCAGCCGTGCGCACCCAATGAATGCCGGGAGGCGTCGGGCGCGTGTCGGTGCTCGCTTCTTGCGGCGTTTCAGCAGCCGGAGGCGCGGCGGCGATCGGCGGCACCGAAACCGTCGGGGTGCTGGCCGACGCACAGGCGCTGACGGCGAGCATCAGCGGGGTCACCAACGTCAGGAGCAGACGGGTGTGGAGTCGACGCATGACCGTATTGAACTCGTGCTAAGGGTAAATGGGGGGCGCAATGCGCGCCTGACGAACAGACCCGACCGACTGCAAGGGTTGCACACTGAACGCGCATCAAACTACCGTCGCCGGTCGGGCTCGTTGGCGTCACGGCGCCTGCGAAAAAAATTTAACCGGTGCGGCGCACAGAGGTTGGCGATGGCTCGTCACCCTCGTCAAGCAGCCCACAGGTCGATCAACTGCAGCTGGAGGTGTGCATGGTACGACGTTTTTCGAGGGTGATGGTCGGTGTTTTTGCGGTGAGCCTGCTGGCCAGTTGTGGGGGTGACGACACGCCGGTGACACCGGTGGTGCCCGACCCGGTACCCACAGTACTCCAGCTTTCAACCCAGGTGGTCAATCTGGCAGCGATCGGCGCCACGCAGACGGTCGGGGTCACGGTGCTTGACCAAAATGGGCAAGCCATGGCCGCGCAGATCAACTGGAGCAGCGCCAACCC
>CAYVPD010000303.1:0-2394 GCA_964453545.1 uncultured Gemmatimonadaceae bacterium | reverse complement strand
GGCCGTGCGCACCTTGATCGCAGCGGTCGGCGCTGAGGCCTCAGGCCCCTGATCGTGCAGGCGCTCCAGCGTCAGAGGATGCCGCCTCAGCACGCTCAGCACGAAGCCGAAGGCCGCGGTCCAGAACGGTACCGTGATCCATGCGAAGGTTGGCACGAACAGCACGAAGATCACCAGCTCGAGGGCATTGAGTCCGCCGGAGAGCAAGAGGCTCGCCATGAGCGCCGAGCCCGCGAGTGAGGTCGCTGCAACCAGTCCCCAAAAGCCCCACGTGCGCACCCAACGAAGCGGGTAGCGATATTCAGCGGTCATCTTCAGATCTCCAGAGCCAGCTCCACGTCTCGCTCACGCGCTGCTCGGCACGGCTCAACCAAAGCCGAAGGTCAGCCGGCACCGCCGGCTCGGCCTGCAGCACAAAAGTGGCGCGTACGCCCCCGTCCGGCAGGCGTTCGGCACGCACGTCAGCGACCTGACCTGACGATGACTCGACGATGACGTCAGGCAGGTCATCGGCGCTGCCCGCAACGCGCGGAAGGGGCGAAAAATCGACCACAACGCGTCGGTGTGATCGAGGAGGCGGATCGACCTGTCCAGGAAGGGTCGCCCATCCAACCCGAGTGGTCATCACGCGGGCCGGTGCGGCATCGGCGCCGGAGTGGGTCAGCGCAGGTGCCGGTTCGTCAAACGTGATGAGCCGGTACGTCAGGTGACGGTGATCTCCTGCACGCAATCCGCCGTCGGGCACCCAATGCGCCACGATGTTGTCGTTGAATTCCGAAGGGCTCGGCAACTCGACGAGTTCGACGCCCCCAGCACCCCAGTCTCCCTCGCCCAGCTCAACCCAGAGGCTGGGGCGTCGATCATACCGAGCCTCGAGATCGAGGTAGGCCTCGAAGTCGCGGGTGCGCTGCACGAGCCCGAACCCTTGAGGAGCGTGGTCGCGCAACGAGGTCACCGACACACCCGTTCGATTGGTGAGGGGGCGCCAGATCCACTCGCCGTTGCCGGTCAGCATGAGCAGGCCCTCGGAATCGTGAACCCGAGGCCGTACGTCTTCGCCCTCGGGGCCGCCACGGTCAAAGGTGCCGTGCAGATACATGCTGGTGAGCGGGGCAAGCCCCAGCCGGGCGATGTCGCGGCGCGCGAAGAGGTGCGTCTCGACCTCAAGCTCAGTCGGGGTGGGCGAAGCCGAGGCCTCTGCGGCGCCGGGGTCTCCGACGGGTCCGGGCTGTCCGGGGCGCAGGGTGAAGCGATAGGCCCCAACCACCGACGGACCCTCGAGCAGGCTCACCCAGCGCAACACGGCAGGCTCGGCCTCAGCCAGCCCCGGCGCTGCAGCGCTCGACGGCGGCTGCACCAACCAATGGTGGGTGAAGTCAGGGAATTCCTCTCCGTCGGGCGACGCGACGCCCACGGCAAGCCCGCGCGCCGAAAGACCGTACACCTGACCCGGCCCGAGCAGACGGAAATACGACGCACCGAGCACCGCGATGATTTCGTCCCAGCGATCGGCCGCGTTGAGCGGGTGAAGCACGCGGAACCCCGCATGCCCCGCCGCATCCGGCAGCGCCATGGGCTGACCGCCGAGCTCGTCTCCGTAGCTAAAGCGCGCCGTGTCAAAGGCCAGCAACTGCACGTCGTCGCCCTCGATGAGGCTCAGCCCCACGGGCACACGAAACCCGCTGCCCGGATGAAAGAGCTGCACCCGGAACGGTGACGAGGGCCAGATCGTGGCCTCATCACGGAACCTTATGCCTCGATACTGACCATACGTGAGTTCCGCTGCGGCCTGGGAGAGACTGACATCAGGCGATTGCCAAGGCTCCGCCGCCCGCTGCTCAGCAAGGCGGGCCACACGTTCGAAGAGCTCGTGCGCCTCGAGATCAGCGGCCAGACCCGACGCATCAAGCGAGGCCGAAGCGGAGCTGGGCGTTGCCAAGCTGAGCGCTGCCGAGCCAGGCGCTCCCGCGGCGGTCGCTGGGCTGGCGGTGCCAGATTCGCGATCTGGGGTATCGACACCGCAGCCGGAGACAGACGTCGCAACGAAAAGCGCGACGACCAAGCTCCAATGGGTAAACCGAGGGCGTGACCAAGACAACATGAAAACGGCAGGCACGAGCGAAAAAGGCAGCAGGGACTCCCCAGCCGATCGACCCGGTTTCGGGTCGGTCCGGCGAGGGTTGAGCTCGCTGCTTACCCTCGTGTTGCTGAATTGTCTCCTGCTCGGTGCACTCTGGGTTCGATTTGGTGAACTGGGCCCCCACTGGCTCGCTCTCGAAGCCGGCATGATCGTGGCCATTTTCTCGCTGCTGCCTCGCGGCAGATCGAGCGGGACGCTCGCCGTGCTGACCGCGCTGGCGATCTCGGTAGTGTCCCTCTTCAGCTTCGCCGATA
>CAYVPD010000302.1:0-2410 GCA_964453545.1 uncultured Gemmatimonadaceae bacterium | reverse complement strand
CAACCTTGTCGCCGCGCATAAGGGTGGTGCTGAGTCCCTGCACGATCGGTGTGCTTTGCCATGAAAAAGACAGATCTCGCGCATCGATCACACGGGTGCCGGAGCGGTCTCCCGTCTGAATCTCCATGCGCACCTCACCCGTGCGACCTCGGCGTGCTTTTCTTTCGGCCCGAAGTTGCTCCAGCGCTCGTACGCGACCCTCGTTACGGGTTCGCCGTGCCTTGATGCCTTGCCGAATCCAGACCTCTTCCTGGGCCAGCTTGCGGTCTATGCGCTCCCATTCACGCTCCTCAGCAAGAAGCTGAGCCTCTTTGCGGCCGAGAAAGGTGGTGTAATCACAGGCCCATGAGGTCAGACGGCCACGATCGAGTTCGATGATGCGGGTGGCAATGGACTGCAGAAACTCTCGATCATGGGTGACGAAGAGCAGGGTGACGCCGGCGCGTTGCAGAAACGACTCGAGCCACTCGATATGTGCGAGGTCGAGGTGGTTGGTGGGCTCGTCGAGCAGAAGAAGGTCAGGGCCCGACGCCAGCGCACGTCCGAGCAGGGCACGACGTTTCTGTCCCCCAGACAGGCGCGCGAATTCGGTCTCGGGATCCAGCGAAAGAAGTGAGGTCAGGCGCAGCGTCTCGTGATGGGCGTCGCCGTGGCCGTGAAATCCCGAGCGCACGACGTCTCCGACGGTAATCGACTCGGGGTCCGTCGTTGCGAGTATCGTGAACGCATCGGGTACCTCTTGTTCCAGCAGAGCCGCTCGTGCGCCGGACTCCCAAGACAGCTGTCCCCGGTCAGGCGAGATCTGGCCGGCGATGATTCGCAAGAGCGTCGACTTGCCTTCACCGTTGCGGCCGAGCAGGCCGACCCGTTCACCGCGCTCGATGTGCAGCGATGCGTCGTCGAGCAGCGGGGGGCCGCCAAAGGCGATTGCCAAATCCTGGGCAGAAAGCAGGGCCATAAGTCAGGGAGTTTAATGACGCCCATGCTTGTTCGACCGGGACACGCAGGGCGCACAAACGTCCCTTGAAGCGGCCGAAAAAGAAAGAGCGGTGCCCCGGATCTCTCCGAGACACCGCCAATCGGCCGCCTTCTCACTGGGAAAGCCCCCTAACCCGAGCGATCTGGCAAGCCAAGCTTTCTTGCTTGACTGAGCTCAACCAAGTCTGCGAGCGGTCAAGCGAACGCCAGAAGAATGACGGAGCGCGTCATCGCAGCGTCAAATCCAGACACCATGCCGTCAATTGGCCGTCACGGCGGCGTCTAAAGGGCGAGACGCTGCTTTGACCATGCATTTTTGTCATGCAAATGTGACCGTCGCGGGCGGATCCCCTGTGATGCCGCGTGGGTACTTGGGGCATGACAAAGACCTTTCGGCTCGACGTACAAACCTTGCTTCTGGTCTTGGCACTGCTGACGGCGCTTGCGCCTGGGCTGGCTGCCCAGCAGGGTGATCCGGTGGCGGATTCCATTCACGCCGCCCGTTTCAGTGACCCCTGTGATCGCTCGCCGCTCCTTAATGCAGCGCTCGTGCCCGACCCCTTGGTCCCAGGGGCAGATGGCTTGGTCGGAGAATTGAATCCGGTCAGCCTCAGGCAGCTCAGTGAAGATGATCTGCTCCGCGCCAACCAAAATCTCACGGCCGCGACCTTGCAGCGTCCGGTCTGCGCTGATGATGCCATGGCGCTGGCTGCGCTTTCGGTCGCCCTGAAAGACCGCGTGGGGCTCGTCCGGGCCCGTGATGCATTGGTATATGCTGAAGAGACGGCCTCGACACAGCGGCCCATGCCGGCTGCGGTCTGGCTTTGGCGGGCACGTATCGAGGCGGCCCTTGGTGGCGATCGGGCCTCCGAGTTTGCGCAGCGGGCAATCTCTATTGGGGTGGAGCCCTCGTCGGCCGCACTCGCTGCGGCCCGTGCTGCATGGGCGCAGGGCAATGACGTCATCGGCATCTCAGCCTATCGCCAGGGGCTGCTGGCCTTGGCCGAGGGCGGAGCGATGGATCCGTGGCTGGGCGATCTCGGACCCCTGATCCGAGATGAAGAGGCCGAGGCACTGGGCGGGCTGGACAACCTCTCAGCCGTGCGCTGGCTCGTGGCGTTCTGGGAGCGCCGGGCGGCCGAGGCCGGGGTGAGTCTCGAGGAGCGCATCACGGAGCACTACCGTCGGGTGCGCTACATTCATCAGAACTTCTGCCGCACCTGCATCATCGGGACGCAGCCTGACGCGGTGATTCCCTACGGCCGGGTCGCCATGGGACTCGATGACCGCGGACTCTTTTACCTGATGCACGGAGAGCCCACGCGTTCGGTCAGCACCGATGGCAACAACCTGCCTCCCAACCGGGCCTGGCTGTACGAGCGTCCCGCGCCGGATTCCGATCTGCTGCTGCACTTTGCTGTCGTCGAGCCCC
>CAYVPD010000301.1:0-2427 GCA_964453545.1 uncultured Gemmatimonadaceae bacterium | reverse complement strand
GAGTTCGTCCGGGACCTGACGTTCGAAGGGGTTACCGGACGCCGCGTCTGCCGAGAACTCTTTGAAGCCGATGGGGCTGCGCTGCACATTCGGCTGGGCCGTGAAGCCGATCTTGTCGTGGTGGCTCCGGCGACGGCTGATTTTCTGGCCCGAGCGGCTCAGGGCCGCGCCGACGATCTTCTGACGACGACGCTGCTCGCGACGTCGGCGCCTGTTCTCTTGTGCCCGGCCATGAACGATCGCATGTGGGCGCACCCGCAGGTCCAGGCCAACGCCCGCCATTGTGCCGATCAGCTCTCGTACACGATGCTTGGCCCGGCGTCGGGTGCTCTGGCCGCCGGTGAGGCCTCAGGTCCCGGCCGCATGGTGGAGCCCGAGTCGGTCGTGGCATGGTGCGGGCGGCTGTTGGCACGCGCTGGCGCGCTGCAGGGTCGTCGCGTACTGGTGACGGCAGGACCCACCCGCGAGCCGATCGACCCGGTGCGGTATGTGGGCAATCGCTCGTCAGGCCGCATGGGCTTTGCGCTGGCGGAGCAGGCGTGGCTGCAGGGCGCCGACGTTGTTTTGGTTTCGGGTCCGAGCGCCTTGGCAGATCCTGAGGGCGTCGAGGTGATTCGGGTTGAAACTGCGCAGCAGATGTTCGAAAGCGTCAGGGCACAGATCGCGCAGGCTGATCTTCTGCTCTACGCGGCTGCCGTGTCTGACTACCGACCGATCCAGGCGGCTGAGCGCAAGTTGAAGCGCTCGGAGACCGGTTCGGAGCTCGCCGTCGAGCTCACGGCCAATCCCGACATCGCGCTCGAAACCCGTGATCAGCGTCGTTCAGATGCAGTCGCTGTCGGGTTTGCGCTTGAGACCGACGACCTGCTCGCGAACGCCAAAGCCAAGTTGGCCGCCAAGTCATTTGACCTGATCGTGGCCAACGATGCTCGTGACCCCGAGGCGGGCTTTGAGGTTGAGACCAACCGCGTGACGTTTTTGCATGCCGATGGTCGCACCGAGCCCCTCGAGGTGATGTCGAAGAGCGCTGTGGCCCGCGAAGTGCTCGATCGGGCTGCATCACTGTTGGCAGCCCGTCGTGGCGGGTCGGGTCAGGCGCAGTGAGCACTGGAGCCGCCGACCGCCGCACCGAACGCGTCGTCGAACTGGCGCGTCTGGTACGGCAGAGGGCCGAACTGGGCGCCCCGCCTCTCGTGCTCTCGTCACTCGACCGACAACAGTTGGGCACGTTGCTCGAATCGATGGTGTCGGCTCCAGTATCACCACCGCCCCCGGTTGAACTCAGTGCCCCCCCATCTGACGTCAGCCCAGCGCCGGAGCGCGCGAAACCGGCCCCGCCGCTCAGTGAGGCGTCTCGGCCAACTGAAGCCTCGAAAACCGAAGGCACCAAAACCGAAGCCACCAAGCCCCGTTTGCCGGTCGTGGACTTCGACACCTCGGGGCTCGACTACGATGCGCTACGAGACGGTGCCCTCTCGTGCACCCGCTGCGCGCTCGCATCAACTCGAACTCAGGGTGTGTTTTCAGACGGCAACCCCGAGGCCCGGGTGATGGTGGTCGGCGAGGCACCGGGCGCCAATGAAGACGAGTCGGGTGTGCCCTTCGTGGGAGCCGCCGGTCGCCTGTTGGACCTGATGTTGGCTTCGGTCGGGCTGTCGCGGCGCGAGTCGGTCTACATCTGCAACGTGATCAAGTGTCGTCCGCCCGGAAACCGAAATCCCGAGCCCTCCGAAATCGCGCAGTGTGCTCCGTGGTTGCACCGGCAGATCGAGCTGGTCGCGCCTGAGGTCATCCTTGCCGTCGGCACCTTCGCAGGCCAGCTTCTGAGCGGCTATGGTGATCGCACGTTGGGTGCGCTCCGCGGAGAGGTTCACACCTACCGCGGCGTTCCGCTGGTGGTCACCTATCACCCTGCCGCACTGCTGCGAAATGGCAGCTGGACGCAGTCGAGCTGGGACGACCTCCAGCTGCTGCGTAACGTGCTCGACGGCGCCTAAGCCTTCACCCTGCTTCGACTGGACACCTCGTTGGACGACGCTTCTTCGACCGCGATCTCATCGCCGCTGGCCTCGTTTCCCGCTCAGGGATTCGACCGGTCGCCGCCGTATGCCGCCGAAGCCGAAATCTCGGTGATCGGTGGCATGCTGATCGACCGCGACGCCGTCTCGCGTGCGGTTGAGGTGATCGATGCGTCGATGTTCTATCGCGAGGCGCATCGTCGACTCTTCAGGGCCATGACACGGCTCTTCGAACGGGGCGAGGTGATCGACTTCGTGACACTGGTCGACGACCTGCGACGGGCCGACGAGCTCGACTCGGTCGGCGGCATGGATTACATCGCCGAACTGCTGGAAGCCGTTCCGACGGCGGCCAATATCGAGTACCATGCTCGCATCGTTCGGGAAAAGGCGCTCCTGCGCCGCCTGA
>CAYVPD010000300.1:0-2431 GCA_964453545.1 uncultured Gemmatimonadaceae bacterium | reverse complement strand
AGCCGCGAAACCCGGTCAACAGAAGATCCCGCGAGGCACTGAAGGATGGCGCTGTGCTCCGAATCGACGGGCACCAGCACGCCTCCGCCCTGCTCCGCCGCCTGGCGGACCAGTGGGCCTCCAGCCACGAGTGACTCCTTGTTCGCCAGAGCGACACGTTTGCCCGCCTTGAGGGCGGCCAATGTCGGCTCAAGTCCCGCTGCGCCCACGATCGCGTTGACCACCACGTCGACCTCAGGGTGCGTGGCGGCCTCCAGCACGGCTTCTTCACCGCCACTCCACCGCGTACCCATCGCGGAATCGACTTGAGCGCCACGGGCCCGCCAGGCCTCGCCATTGGTCACCACTGCGAGCTCGGGCTTGAACTCGTCGACCAACCTCGCGAGTTCGTCATACGACCGGTTGGCCGTGAGGGCGACGACGCGGAATTTCTCTGCATGCCGGCGCACGACCTCCAATGTCGATCGGCCGATGGAGCCGGTCGCCCCCAGCAGCGCCACGCGAATCATCAGAAACTCACGATGCCGGCAAGGACGAGCGCCAGCCAGGTCATGGGCATGGCAAACAGCAGCGCATCAAGGCGATCGAGCACACCTCCGTGACCGGGTAGCAGTGAGCCCGAGTCCTTCACCCCGGCCTCTCGCTTCAGGGCCGACTCCACAAGGTCACCCACCTGGCCGGCGGTGCCGATCAGCGCACCCATCCAGAGTGATGTGCTAATGGAAATGGGCGATGTCGGCCAGTGCGCGGGTCCGAGGTAGGCAACCACAGCCGCAGCTGCGATGGAACCGACGAGCCCCGCCACGGCGCCTTCGACCGACTTGTGAGGACTGACCGCCGGGGCCAGACGCGTCTTCCCGATGGCGCTGCCCACAAAATACGCCGTCGAATCGCCAACCCACATCACAGCCAAGGGCATCACCACAAAGCTCGCCAGCTCCATCGGCGTATCGGCGCTCACAACCCCCAGTTGCGCAGGCAGGGCGCGCAAAATAGGGATGAGGGCCAGCGGCAGCCCTACATACGCCACCCCGAACAAGGTCGACGAGACCGCCCCGTGTTCGGTCGTCGTGGGCGGGCGGAGCCACACCGCGGCGCCTGACAGGAGCAACGTGAGGCCGAGAAGGAGCCAGAAACCGCCGTAGACCAGCGTATCGATCTGCGGCCGCGCGGTCGTGGCCAGGATCAAGGCAGCAACAGCCACGACGGCCACAAACGAAAAGGGCCGCGCACCGCGGCAGTTGGAGATCGCACAGAACTCGTGGATGCCGATCACACCACCAATCGTGACCAGCACGCCGAGCGCCCACCCGCCGAACCAGAGGCAGGCGATGACCACGGGCAGCCCGACCGCCGCTACCCAGAGCCGCTTGGCCAGATCTCCTGGAGTTGCCATGAAGAGGGTCGCCAAGCGCCTTAGATGGCCAGCACCTCTTGTTCCTTCTTCTTCAACATCTCATCAATCCGAACCGTGAAGTCTTGGGTCATGCGATCGACCTCGTCGAGCTCGCGATGCCCGTCGTCTTCACTGATCTCGTGATCTTTGATGCGCTGCTGGATGCCATCTCGTGCCGACTTACGGGCGTGCCGCACCGATACCTTGCCTTCTTCAGCCATCTTGTGCAGCACCTTAACGAATTCCTTGCGCCGCTCTTCGTTCAGCGGGGGAATCGGAATGCGAATGATGTTGCCGTCATTGGCCGGGTTGAGGCCCAAGTCGGCCATCTGAATGCCCTTTTCGATCTCGGGTAGCAACGACTTGTCGAAGGGCTGCACGACGAGCATCGCGGGCTCTGGAGTGCTGACCGTGGCGACTTGGTTGATCGGCATCTTCGAGCCGTAGGCATCGACGCGCACGGTGTCGAGCAGTGCCGGGGTGGCCTTGCCGGTCCGAACCGTGGCGAACTCGCGACGCATCGCTTCGAGTGCGTCATCCATGCGAGATTTGGCTTCGGTAAGCGACGACATGGGTTTTCCTCCCTGTGCCCGGCGAGGGCCGGCAATGATGGGTTCAAACTCAGCCCGAGGCGACACGGTCACTGCGGGCAAACCTGTCTGCTTCTGATCGCGCGCGTCTACGAGACGATGGTACCGACGCGCTCGCCCCGGATCGCGGCTGCCACGGCCCCGGGCTCCTCGAGATTCAAAACGATAATCGGCAGGCCGTTTTCCTTGCAGAGCGAGACCGCTGCCGCATCCATCACGGCGAGTTCCCGGGTCATCACCTCATGAAACGACACCTCAGGCAAGAACCGTGCATCAGGGTCTTTCACCGGATCGCTGGTGAAGACACCCTGAACCTTCGTGGCCTTGATCACAACGTCGGATTCCATCTCGATGGCACGAAGCACAGCGGCCGTATCGGTCGAAAAATAGGGGTTCCCCGTCCCTCCGGCGAACAGCACGACGCGGCCCCGCTCCATGTGACGCA
>CAYVPD010000299.1:0-2431 GCA_964453545.1 uncultured Gemmatimonadaceae bacterium | reverse complement strand
CCAGCGTTGGCAAGGTGGCTCCAGATCGGTAGCTTTGGCACGATCGACCTGAACGGGGTGTGGCGCAGTCCGGTATCGCGCTCGCTTTGGGAGCGAGAGGTCCCGGGTTCGAATCCCGGCGCCCCGATGTCCGGAAACTGCTGGCCCTCACGCCTGGGTGCGATTCTTCGTGTCTTCCCCCGCTTCTGACTCTGGCGCCTCGGCGGGGATCGCGACTCCCGGCACCGATGCGCGGCAACGCTCAGCGGAACCCGGTCGGCCAGCCTTTCCCTCGAAGCTGCGAGAGGTCGTCCTTCGGCACGACCAGCCCGCCGAGGCCCCGAAGCTTGCGACGAGCGTCGCGCCTCGACCGTCAAGCTCGCGCGTCGAACACCGCGCTCAGCGTGCCGCCGCAGCCAGTGGCGTGTTGCTGGATCGGCTTGACGGAGCTGCGGTCGACGAGCATGAGCTGCGCAATCCGCCGAGGGCCGTGCGCCCCCAGTCGCTCGATGCGGCCGAGGTCGATCTCGAAGCGCCGGAGCTGCTCTTCAATCGAGAGCTGTCTTGGCTCGACTTCAACTGGCGTGTGTTGGCACAGGCCCTCGATCCACGAACACCGCTGTTGGAGCGCGTGCGCTTTTTGGCGATCACGCAATCCAATCTCGACGAGTTCGTGCGCAAGCGGGTGGGAGGGCTGAAGCGGCAGCTCGGCGCGGGAGTTTCTGAGCTGTCGGCCGACGGCCGCACGCCCCGCGAGCAGCTTGACCTGATTCGTGATGCGATCCTGCGCATGCAGGAGGGGTTGGACCGCACCTGGCTCGACCATGTGCGCCCCGAGCTTGCCCGGCACGACATCGTGCTCGTGGACTACGCCGACCTCGAGTCTGGGGAGCGCGCGCAACTGCAAGACTACTTTCGCGATCATATCTATCCGATTCTGACTCCGCTGGCGGTCGATCCCGGGCATCCGTTCCCGTTCATCTCAAACCAGAGTCTGTCGCTGGCGATCATGCTGCAGCACGCCGACGGAGACGATCTGCAGTTTGCCCGGGTGAAGGTGCCGCTCAACTGGGGCCGATTCGTGCCGCTGTCACAGCCGGGGCACTTCGTGGCCATCGAAGATCTCGTTGCGGCGCATGTCGATCAGCTGTTTCGGGGGGCTCGCATTCTTGGCGTGTACGCCTTTCGCGTGACGCGCAACGCTGATTTGCGGCGCGATGAAGAAGAGGCCGACGACCTGCTCGTCATGATTTCTGAAGAGCTGCGCGAACGGCGCTTTGCCCCGGTCGTACGCCTGGAAGTCGCCCCCTCAACGCCCCGCTCGGTCGTGGATCTGCTCAAAGACGAGTTGGATCTGCACCGAGATGATGTGCACGAGGTCTTCGGGCTGATCGACTACACGGGGTTGAATGCGATTGCCGATCTTGATCGCCCGGCGCTTCGGTTCCCTCGTTGGGAGCCTGTAGTGCCCGCAGCGCTGTCTCCGCGGCCTGACGGCACCGAGCCCTCAATCTTCGAGGTGCTCAAGAGTCGCGATCTGCTGGTGCACCACCCCTATGATTCGTTTCGGGCCAGCGTACAGCGCTTCATCGAAGAAGCCGCAGATGACCCCAAGGTGCTTGCGATCAAGCTGACGCTCTATCGCACGTCGGAGCAGTCCCCCATCGTGCAAGCACTGATTCGTGCGGCCGAGGCCGGCAAGCAGGTGGCCGTTCTCGTCGAGGTGACCGCTCGCTTTGACGAAGCACGCAACATTGAGTGGGGCCAGATGCTCGAGCGCGCCGGTGTGCACGTCACCTACGGACTCGTGGGCCTGAAGACGCACACCAAGGTCACCCTGGTCGTACGCGATGAAGAGCAGGGCATCTGCATGTACTCGCACGTAGGTACGGGCAACTACCACTCCACGACGGCGCGGCTCTACTCCGACCTCGGGTTGCTTACGGCAGACCACGACATCGACCTAGATCTGGTGCGCCTCTTTCACTATCTCACCGGGCATGCGCCCGAGCAGGACTACCGCGCCCTGATCGTGGCTCCGGCCGAAATGCGCCGGACCTTTGTCGCCCTGATCGACCGCGAGATCGCGCACCATCAGCGGGAGGGGGGCGGCCACATCATTCTCAAGATGAATGCGATCGATGATGTGGGCATGGTCCGGGCCCTCTACCGCGCGTCGCAGGCTGGGGTTCAGGTCGATCTCATCATTCGCGGGCACACGCGTCTGCGCCCCGGGCTGCGTGGTGTATCAGACAAGATTCGCCTGATCTCGATCATCGGTCGCTTTTTGGAGCACGATCGCGTGTTCTTCTTTCGCAACGGTGGCGATACCGATGTGTTGATCGGGAGTGCAGACTGGCGCCGCCGCAATCTCGCGGACCGCGTCGAGGCTGTGGTGCGCATCACCGACCCGGAGCTCAAGTCACGGCTGGAGCAGGTGTTGCAGATGGCC
>CAYVPD010000298.1:0-2440 GCA_964453545.1 uncultured Gemmatimonadaceae bacterium | reverse complement strand
CACGAACCCCGGTAAACGAGCCCGGCCCTGTGCCCACCATGATTGCTTCGAGGTCGGTGACCTCGAGCCCTTCGGCTTCGAGCAGCACGGTGGCCGCTGGGAGCAGCTGCGACGCCTGACTCCCCGCGCCATCGAGCCGTTTCTGCCGCAGCTCACCATTGCCCGTTCGCAGCGCGACAGAACCGACGTCTCCCGCGCACTCCAAGGCCAGCACCCGCTCCGGCCGGCGCTCAGGCCCGCTCATTGGCTCACGCCCGCTCATCGGCGCACCTCCGGCTGCTCGCCCAACACCTGCACCTGAACTTGCCGCAACGTCGGCTCGCCTGCGAGCGCAGCCAGCTGTACCTCGACGCGAGAAGGCGGCAGCTCGCCCTCGGCGCGCTCCGGCCATTCGCAGAGCACGACTTCGTGATCGGCGCCGAGGTCTTGCCAGCCCAGCTCGAAGATCTCGTCGGGCCCTGAGAGCCGGTACAGATCGAGGTGGATGACCTCGCGGCCCTCCGCAGCTGGGTAGCGCAGCAGCAGATTGTACGTCGGCGACGGCATGGTGCCCGTCACCCCAAGCGCGCGTGCGATGGCCCGTGCCAGCACCGACTTGCCTGCGCCAAGATCGCCCCGCAACGCCACAAACGCCGGGGGCGTCAACTGCGCCGCCAACTCGCGTCCAAGCGCCTGGAGGCCGGCCTCGTCGAGGGTGCCGTCAAACCACGGCGCACGGGAACCCGCGGCCGCAGCCCCAGCTGCCGCCTGCGAAGCGGCGGCCGTCTCGTCACTCACTTCGACCCGACCTTGGCCTTCAGTTCAAAGAGCTGATCACGCAGGAGCGCCGCACGCTCGTAGTCGAGCGCCTCAGCCGCTTGGGCCATTTCGGCATCGAGCATCTTGATCGTTTCTTCGATGTCGATCTCGTCGCTGTAGCTCGCCGGCGACTCGGCCACCTTAGCCGGCTGCTCACGCGCATCGGCAATACGCGTCGAAAACGTGATCTCATCGATACTCTTTCGAATCGTCTCGGGCGTGATGTCGTGCTCTTCGTTGTACGCCATCTGGATCTCGCGGCGCCGGTTCGTCTCATCGATGCACGCCTTCATCGACCGCGTCACTTTGTCTGCGTAGAGAATGGCTTTGCCGCCGGCGTTGCGCGCCGCCCGCCCGATCGTCTGGATCAGTGACCGGGCGTCGCGCAGAAATCCTTCTTTGTCCGCATCCAGAATCGCCACCAACGAGACCTCGGGCAGGTCGAGCCCTTCACGCAGCAGGTTGATGCCGACGAGCACATCAATCTTGCCCAGCCGCAGCGCCCGCAAAATGTCGACGCGCTCAATCGAGTCGATGTCGGAGTGCATGTAGCGCACCCGCACCCCCACCGACGCCAGATACTCTGAGAGATCTTCGGCCATGCGCTTGGTCAGCGTCGTGACTAGTACGCGTTCGCCACGCTTCTCGCGCTCGCGGATCTCGGCCAGCAAATCGTCGACCTGGCCCTTTACGGGGCGTATGAACACCTCGGGGTCAACCAACCCGGTGGGCCGAATGATCTGCTCGACCACCACGCCCCCCGACTGTTCAAGCTCCCAGTCGCCGGGGGTCGCCGAGACGAAAATGGCCTGGTCGATCATCGACCGCCATTCATCAAACTTCAGCGGCCGGTTGTCGAGGGCCGAGGGCAGCCGAAAGCCATGTTCGATCAGCGTCAGCTTGCGCGAGCGGTCGCCGTTGTACATGCCCCCGACCTGCGGCACCGAGACGTGACTCTCGTCGACGACCAGCAGGTAGTCGTCGGGAAAGTAGTCGAACAGGCACGCCGGCCGCTCGCCGGGTTTGCGCATCGAGGTGTACATCGAATAGTTCTCGATGCCCGGGCAGGTCCCGATCTCGAGCATCATCTCGACATCAAAGTTGGTGCGCTGCTCGATGCGCTGCGCCTCGAGCAGCTTGCCCTGCATCTGAAAGCGCACGACCTGTTCGCTGAGCTCTTCGCGCACCAGCGGCACCATCTGCTCGATCGTGCGCCGCTTCGTCACGTAGTGCGACGCCGGATAGACCGCCGTGCGCTCAAGCTGGGTGATGATCTCGCCCGTGAGCGGATCAAAGCGGGTGATGCGCTCGATCTCGTCGCCCCAGAGCTCCACCCGCACCGCCTGCTCTTCGTAGGCGGGAAAGATCTCGAGCGTATCTCCGCGCACTCGAAACGTGCCTCGCTCGAAGGCATAGTCGTTGCGCTTGTACTGAATCGCGACGAGCCCTTCGAGAATGGCTTTGCGCGACTTCTCCTGCCCGACCGTCAGATGCAGCATCAGGTCGCGATAATCTTCCGGATTTCCCAAGCCATAGATCGACGACACCGATGCGACGACGATGACGTCTTCACGCTCCATCAGCGATGATGTGGCACGAAGACGCAGGCGTTCGATGTCTTCGTTGATCGAGGAGTCCTTCT
>CAYVPD010000297.1:0-2442 GCA_964453545.1 uncultured Gemmatimonadaceae bacterium | reverse complement strand
CTCTGAAGATGCCCGCCTGACCGAACATCTGGTCGACCAGCGTGGTCTTGCCGTGGTCGACGTGGGCAATGATGGCGATATTGCGAATGGACATGCGGTCTCGGAACGTCTCGGGATCTACCGGGCTTTGCGGCGTCCCCTCTTGGACGTCGTGCTTCCGGCACAGCCCTGTAAGGTAGCGGAATCTGGCCCTTCAAGGCACCCCGACGACCCCTTCGTTCTACATCGCTCGCGAAACGACACGCGGCCCCGAATCATGCGGCCATGAGTACGCCATCACTGCCCCCCAGGCGCCAGCGCCTGGGTCAATGTCAGATGCTGCAGTTGCGGGCCCGGCTCGACGCCTTTGTCAGGGACGCCCCAGAATCGACGCCATCTTCGTAACCAGCATGTCGACGGCCACGCGATTATGGCCGCCCTCGGGCACGATGATGTCGGCCCAGCGCTTCGACGGCTCGACAAATTCCAGATGCATCGGGCGAACCGTGCGTTCGTACTGCTCGAGCACCGAATCCACACTTCGACCCCGTTCTGCAACGTCGCGACGCAGCCGTCGAATGAGCCTCACGTCTGGGTCTGTATCGACGTACACTTTCACGTCCATGCGCGCGCGCAACTCCGGATCGGCCAGCACGAGAATGCCGTCGACGATCAGCACTCGGGTGGGGTCGAGCGAAATGGTTTGTGCAGCGCGGGTGTGCGTCTTGAAGTCGTAGGTCGGCATCTTGATCGTCTCGCCATCCAACAACTGGTCGAGATGGCGCACCAGCAGCTCGGTCTCAAGGGCGTCAGGGTGATCAAAATTGATCAGCGCGCGCTCCTCGAAAGGCAGATGATCGAAGTCGCGGTAGTAGGCGTCGTGATGCAGCTTGGTGACCGGCTCGGGCGCTACGCCTCGCACGATTTCACGCACAACGGTCGACTTGCCCGACCCCGTGCCCCCGGCGAGACCAATGACGAGAGGCCTCATCGGTCGGCCCCACGCAGATCACGTGCTTCTCCCACTTCGCCATCAGCGGTGGGAATGGGCGCGCCATGCGGATCATGTGCAGGATCGTCCAGCGCCGTGGCCATGGCTTCGATCAGTCGGTCCGAGACAGCGTGCTCAAGACGCTCGGCCTCGTCATGCACGTCGTGATCAGCATAGCCCAAGCGCTCGGTGAGATAGGTTTCGAGAATGCGATGCCGCCGCAGCACACGCAGTGCCTCGATGCGACCGCGCTCCGTGAGCCGCACGCCGCGGTAGGGCACATGCTCGAGCAGGCCACGATCGGCGAGACGCTTCACCATGCCGGTGACCGAAGGCGGCTGAACGCCAAGCGCGTCAGCCAAGGCCGACGTCGAGGCCTGATCTTCGGCCTGCGTCAGGGCAAAGACGGTTTTCAGGTAGTCTTCTACCGAGGGCGTAAGTCGCTTCGTAGACCCGATCATGCTCGAGAGGCTGTCGTTGAACCGAGGTGTGGTGGAGTTTAACTCCCAGCCCGAGACGGGTCGAGCACACAACGCATCGTGCGGCGACGAAACCCACCTGTCGCTTGTGCGTATCACCCGAAGCAGCTCAAGCCAGTGCAAGCTCCTCCAGACTCCGGATTGTTGAATCGTGGTCACCTCGATGTCGATGCAGAACAACCAGGGAATCGAAGTGCGCGTGCGCCCTTCGTTTTCGCTCGCGCGCTCCGAACTGGCCAGCAACACCTTCGTCTTCACCTATCAGGTGCGCGTGTCGAACGAGGGGTCTGACCCTGCCCAGTTGCTCTTTCGCCATTGGAAGATTCATGACAGCGCTGGCGAAGACACCGAGGTCGACGGCGAAGGCGTCATCGGCAAGCAGCCGATTCTTGCACCCGGTGAAACGCACACCTACTCGAGCTACTGCGTGCTCAGATCACCCCTTGGGCACATGGAGGGGCACTACACGTTTGCACGCCCCGATGGGCACCTTTTTCGCGTCGATGTGCCACGTTTCGTGCTGAGCGCTCCGATTCTGCCTCCCGAAGAAGGCAGCGAAGACGTCGTCATGCACTGAGCCCCCGACGGGGGTGCAGCAACAGATCAGGCTCTGAGCGTCGCCACCCGCTGTGCTACTCTGAGTTTGCGATCGACGCCGCCTCGCGTATCATGAGCGGTCGCCTTCGCTTCTGGCGCGTGAATCATGTGCAGCTGAAACAGGGAGGTTTCGTGGACGAATCCATTTCCGTTGACGCCAAGCGCATCTTGCTGCGCTACGGTGCACCGATCGCCGTCCTGGACAAGGTGCCCGACGCAGCGCGCATCGAGTTGGCACGCACCATCGCTCGCACGCCGCTCGCCGAACGCACCAAAGAACTCAAGCGTCTGCTGAAAGAAGGCGGTTTTACGCAGGACTGATCGCGCGCGCAGTACCTTCCACCCGCACGACCCGCTCGCGCTCAGCTGGCCCCTGCACTTTCACGCGTACCCCCC
>CAYVPD010000296.1:0-2453 GCA_964453545.1 uncultured Gemmatimonadaceae bacterium | reverse complement strand
GAGCGTGTTCTCGCGATCAAACTTGAGCACGTGGTTCTCGCCGATCAGCGAGACGTACCAAAACGACCCGTCGGGCTCGACCGCGATGTGGTGCGGTTTGGCGTTTTCGCTGAACCCCAGCGGTTTCAGGTCCAGCGTCTCGATGACCTCGAGCTGCGCCACATCAATGATGCTGATCGTCGCCTCACCCTGGTTCGTCACGTAGACACGATCCTGGGCCTGGGTGGGGCTCGCGGTCACTCCGACCGCACCCGCCACCACGAGGGCGACGAGTGCGGCCGAGCGCCGAAGCGTACCGAAAATGCGGTACTTCTTCATGAGATGCCTCTGAAAAAGCGGATCAGAAAACCGTGTTGCGGACCGTCGGGCGCACGAGGAACAGCCCCTCGTTGCCGCTGGTCACAATGACCACGCCGGTGTCGAAGAACGGGTAGTTGCTCCACGATCCGCCGAAGCCGGGGCCGTTGTTGCCGTAGGGCACCGTGTCGAAGTATGCGACTTCTTCAGGCGCGGCCGGATCGGTGATGTCGAGAATGCGAAGCCCCGACTGATAGTTCGACTGATACATGAGGTTGCCGACCACATACAGGTTGTGGTCAGACGACTCCTGCGTGCCCATGTGCTCACCGATCAACTGGGGGTCATCGAGATCAGAGACGTCCCAAATCATGGTGCGGGTGCGCTCGGTACCCTGAAGCTCGTCGAGCTCGTCATTCAGGTAGAAGTAGCGCTGGTCTTCAGTCAGCCATCCCTGGTGTGAATAGCCCACGCTCGGGTACGCAGCCCGCGACAGCGCCACAGTGTTGGACTTGTCACTCACGTCAGCGATGGAGATCGCTGTCTCGTTGGCGCCGAAGCAGATCTCGCTGCCCTGATAGTCAGCATCGGGGCCGCGATACACGACGCACTGCGCATCGTGGGTGTAGCCCGTGCTCGCGCGGCCCGTCTGCGGGTCAGAGAAGCACCCGGCGAACGTCGGGTTCTTCATGTCGCGAATGTCGATGATGTGCAGACCGCCACCGCAGGTTTCACCGCCACCCGATGCGCCGACCGCAAACGCGAAGCCGGACTCTTCATTGATGACGATGTTGTGCACGCTCGCGACGTTGCTGTAGAGCGCATCGGCGTCAAACACGACAGGCTCGCCGCCGTCGAAGTCGCGCAGGCGCGTCAGGTCGAAGACCTGCATGCCATGCTGACCTGAGCCGTCAGAGACGATGTAAACGTGGTTCTCGTAGGTCTTGAGGTCACGCCAGGCCGAGCCGTTGGCGCCTTCGGTCATGGGCAGGGTGCCGATGACCACCGGATTCAGAGGATCGGTGATGTCGATGAACGACGCCCGATCGGTCATGCCGACCAACGCATAGAGCTTGCCTGTCTCGGGGTCCTTCCAACCCCAGTTGTCATTGGTGCGCAGCCCACGGTTGCCACCCTGACCGGCAAGTTCCGACACCGGCACGAATGAGACGAGGTCAACCTCGCCGCACTCCCAGCCGGCCGCGTCACCCTCGGCGCAGCGCACTTCTTCGCCCTTGACTGAGTCAAACCCTTCCGCCGGGCTGTAGACGCTGGCTACGGCATTCCACGAAGCACCCTCGCTCTCGTAGATCACGACCGTGCCGGCGCCATTGTCGTCGCCCGGCGCGGCGAGGGCGATGAAGCCGTTGCCTGCCGCCAGCGCACCACCGAGCTGCACGCGGCCATCCATGTCCGACGGCGGTACGATCTTGCGAGCGCTGGCAATCGCTATGCCGTCGATGTCGAAGAAGTAGGCCGCACCCACACCGCGGCTGTCGCCGGGTGCACCGACCCAGATGCCATCGTCATCGAGCGCAATCGCTGCGCCAAAGCCGGTGCGAGGCGTGCCGTCAAACGCGACGACGCGGCCGCCCTCGGCCCACTCCCCACCCATGTCGTGGAACCCGAAGACCGCACCCGTACCACCGTGCCCAGGGGCTCCGATGGCAAGCAGTCCGGCGTGGCTGGCGAGCGCGGCACCGAACTGGTCGTTGCGCGCCACCTGATCTGAGCTCAGCTCGCCTGCGGGCGCCCAAGAGTCACCGGACTTGGAGAACACGTAGACCGTTCCCGTGCGCTCGTCATGCAGCGGCGCACCCACGAGCAGCCCGGCATCGCCTGCGTTGAGTGCAAACCCGAAGACCTCGCCCGCCGTGGGCTCAGGGGCCTGCAGCTCAGCCGTCAGCGTCCAGGCACCGTCGGCCCAGTCGAACACATGCACAGCACCGGCGCGATCGTTCAGCCCGGGAGCGCCAACAAACGCCGTGGTGCCCGAAAGCGCCACCGCCGAACCAAAGAGAGATCCCTCGACATCGGGGGCCGCGATCATGCCCGCCTCGGCCCACTCCCCACCGGAGCGTGAGAATCCGTAAACACCCTTGCTGCCGGCCACGAGGAGCAGGTCTCCGTCGGTGGCCAACGCCGAGCCAAACCCA
>CAYVPD010000295.1:0-2467 GCA_964453545.1 uncultured Gemmatimonadaceae bacterium | reverse complement strand
TGCCCGGCCATGAGCTCAGCCTCTTCAAGCGCGGTACGAATCGACGCCGTGGTCTCTTCAATGTTGGTGACACGCTCGCCGCGCATGCCCTCAGTACGGCATTGCCCGACACCCAACACCTTGAGTCCCTGGCGACGCGGATCGTCACCGATGAGTTCACCGATGACAGCGCACGTCTTGGTGGTTCCGATGTCGAGGCCGGCAATGAGATTGGAACGCATGGTCGTCAGGTCACGGGTTGAAGCGAACGACGACCTGCTCTACGAAGCGCAGGTCGACTTCACGGGGGGTTCGGTTGGGAAAGCGTTGCAATGCGTCATCGAGCACCCGGAGACCTTCATGCAGGCGCCCGGGTTCGACCGGATCACTAAGGCGAAACGTCACGGTATTCGCCTCGCCCCACAGCGCGGTGAGTTGACCACGTTCGTCGACCAACACCTCAGAAAGATCGGAGTAGAACACGGGGTCGGCCCGCATGCGTTCTACCGCCTGCACCCCGGGGCGTAGCCGCAGGGCAACGGCGACAGGGTCTGAGGCAGCTTCAGGATCTGACGCACCCGCAGGATCGGGTACAGGGTGCACGATGGGCAGATCAATCGGCAGGGCGCTGGGATCAAGCGGCAGCACGTGACCATCTCGGTCGATGATCTCGAGCGTCGGCGTGGCTGCTAGCGCGACCGGTTCGCGCTCCTCGACCGAGAAGACGAGCGTTGACGGCATCTTTCGGCGCACGCTGGCCCGCAAGATCATCGCGTGAGATTCGAGCGCCTGCGCCCACGGCTCGATGTCATGCCAGACACTGGCAGAGTCGGGCAGCGCCAGCGCCGCACGAAGCTCGGCGGTGGGTGTCCACTTCACGCCCTCAAACTCCACATCGGCGACGCGAAACACCTCCAGCGTGCCGAGCCAAAGCGGTACGGAGACCGCCAGCCATCCGATGCCACCCAGCACGGCGACGATGCCGCCCACGATGCCGGCCTTGCGCAGCCCCTGCACCCAGCGACGGTCTGACGAAGACACACGGCGCATCAGTTGACTCCCTGCGCCACGCGCGTCTCAAGACGAGTCAGCAGCTCAGGCGCGACCTGCGCGACCGACCCCGCACCCATCACCACGACGACATCGCCGGGCCGGAGTGTTTCGCTGAGGTGTTCGGGCAAAGTTGCGAGCTCATCATGCTGCACTACCGAGCCCTTTGCCGCAGCCACGGCGTCGCTCACGAGCCCTGCCTTGACCCCCTCGATCGGTGCCTCGCGAGCCGGATAAATCGCGCTCACCCAGACCTCGTCTGCGGCCGCGAGCGACTGGCCGAACTCGGTGGCGAAGTCGCGGGTGCGCGAGAAGAGATGGGGCTGAAAGACGGCGACGATACGGCGACCGGCATAGGCGGAGCGCGCCGCGGCGAGGGTCGCCGAAATCTCGGTCGGGTGATGGGCATAATCGTCGATCACGACCACATCACCGGCTTCGCCGAGGCACTGGAAGCGACGCTCGACGCCGCGATGTGCGGCCAAGCCTTGCTTGATCGAGGCCCACTCGGCTCCGAGGGTCCGCGCCACGGCCGCGGCGGCCAGCGCATTTCGTACGGTGTGCAGGCCGGCGCCTCGAATTTCGGCTACACCCTGCTCCACCCCGTCTTCGACCAGCCGGAAGCGAGTGCGGGCACCGTGCACTTCGACGTCAACGGCGCGCAGCTGGCACCCTGCTGACACGCCATAGCTATAGCCGGTCGGTGTCAGGGCCAGCAGCCGCGCAGCCTCGGGATCGTCGCCACACACAATCAGATGCCCACCCTCGCGCATGCCGCCGACAAACGTCGCAAACGCAGCGCGCACACCCTCGAGGTTGCCGTAGATGTCGAGGTGGTCGGCCTCGAGATTGGTCACCACCGCCACGTCGGGCGTGAGGTGATGGAACGACCGGTCAAACTCGTCGGCCTCCACCACGGCCAGATCACTGGCGCCGCGCCGCAGGTTACCATCCCAGGCCGCGACATGGCCGCCCACGAAGCCCGTGGGATCCATGCCTGCGGCGCTGAGCACCTCGACCGTCAGCGCCGTCGTGCTCGTCTTGCCGTGCGTGCCCGCGATGGCCACGACCCGGCCCGGATTGACCAAGGCCGCCAGCGCCGCCGCACGCTTGACCACCGGAATGCCGCGTTCACGTGCCCGCGCGAGCTCAGGGTGTGAAGCCGGCACGGCAGCTGTAACCACAACCGACACCGCTGCATCGGCATGCTCGGCAGCATGCCCGATGTCGATGTGCGCCCCGAGCTCTTCCAACCGGCGGGTGGCCTCGCTCTGTACGCTGTCGCATCCGCTGACCTGCCCGCCCTCACGAAGCAGCCATTCGGCGAGCGGATACATGCCTGCGCCCCCGATGCCCATGAAGTGCACGGGCCCAGTGCGGGCTAGCGCGCGCAGGTTCATGCGGCCTCCTGCCGGGGCAGAAGACGTGCCAACTCGCG
>CAYVPD010000294.1:0-2480 GCA_964453545.1 uncultured Gemmatimonadaceae bacterium | reverse complement strand
CCCGTCGTCGCAAGCAGTCTGACTACGCCAACCAGCTGCGAGAGAAGCAGAAGGTGAAGCGCATGTACGGACTGCACGAGAAGCAGTTCCGCACGCTGTTTGAGCACGCCAACCAGCAGCAGGGCGTCACGGGTGAGAACCTTCTGGTGCTGCTCGAGTCGCGGCTCGACAACGTGATCTTCCGCATGGGCTTCACGGCGTCGCGCAATCAGGCTCGTCAGCTGGTGCGTCATCGTCACGTGGAGGTGAACGGTCGCACGGTCGACGTGCCGAGCTACCATGTGCGCCCCGGAGACGAGATTGCGGTTCGTGCCAAGTCGCGCGATCTGACGCTGGTCGAAGGCTCGCTCGAGTCGCGCACGCGGCCTTCATTGGTTGATTGGTTGACCCTCGACGAGAAGAACCGCATCGGGCGAGTGACGCGCAAGCCGACCCGCCAGGACATTCCGATGCCGGTGCAGGAACAGCTCATCGTCGAGCTTTACTCGAAGTAATTTCTGTGGGAGGCGTGTGGCTGGTTGGTCGCTCGAGACTGGCCAGCGGCGCGTGTCTCCCCGCTATGACATACGGCGCAGCAGCATGAGGAGGATTTTGTGGAGATCGATCTGAGCGGGCTGGTTCTTCCGGAGCGAGTCGAAGCGTCTGAGGTGGGCGAGGGTGCGCATTCTGCGCGCATCATCGTGGAGCCCCTCGAGCGCGGGTTCGGGCACACGCTCGGAAACGCGGTGCGTCGTGTTCTGCTTTCGTCACTGCGTGGCAGTGCTGTCTGGGCGTTCCGCCTCGACGGGGTCGTGCACGAGCATCAGTCGGCCCAAGGGGTCGTCGAAGATGTTCACCAGATCATCCAGAACCTCAAGGCGCTCGTCGTTGTGATGGATGCTGACGTCGACGAGGCCACGCTCACGATCCGCGCCAAGGGCCCGGGCCGTGTAAGCGCCGGCGCCGCCGAAGGTCCTGCGGGCGTAAGTGTGCTCGACGCTGATCATCACATTCTGACGCTGCAAGAAGAGCGCGAAATCAACCTCACGCTCTACGTCAACAAGGGTCGCGGGTTCGTGCTCGCTGACCAGCATGAGTTGCCCCGAGGCGGTGAGGCCGTCGGCCTCGTACGCATCGATGCTCTCTACAATCCGGTGCGTCGTGCCAACTTCACGGTTGAAGAGACGCGCGTGGGCCAGCGCACCGACTTCGATCGCCTCACGCTTCATGTGGAGACCGATGGTTCGGTCTCGCCCGACGAGGCGGTTCGTTATTCGTCAGCCCTGGTGCGCAAGCACTTTGAGTACTTGCTGTATGTAGGCGAGGGCGGCATGCCTGAGTCGACCCCGAAGGGAGCCGTGGCTGTGCCCGACGCTCTTCAGGATCTGCTCGGACGCTCGATCGAAGATTTGGCCGAGCTCAGCGTCCGTTCCCGCAACTCGCTGCAGAAGGAAAACATCCGTACGCTCGGCGATCTGGTGCAGCGCACGGAAGACGAGATGCTCGCCATCGAAAACTTCGGCAAGAAGTCGCTCAAGGAAATTCAGGATTTCCTCGCCGATCACAACTTGCGCTTCGGCATGAATCTGGAGCGAGCCGACGACGGGCGTCTGTTCCTCATTGAAGAAGCCGAGGTCGGCGCGGCTGATTGAGTCGCCGATCACGTTCTGCCATCTGACTGAGTTCGAGAGACTACGATGCGTCACCGCAAAAAGGGTCGGAAACTGTCGCGTACGGCGAGCCATCGCCGCGCGACCCTGCGCAACATGGCGCAGAATCTTTTCCGGCACGGTCGAATTGAGACCACGACGGCCAAGGCTAAAGAACTGCGTCCCTACGCAGAGCGCCTGATCACGCTGGCAAAGCGGGGCGACCTGCATGCCCGCCGACTCGCCGGCACGAAGATCGGCGACCGTGAGGTTCTTGGGCGTCTGTTTGATGAGATCGGGCCGCGGTTCTCCGCGCGTCCGGGCGGCTACACGCGCATTCTGAAGCTGGGTTTGCGTAAAGGTGACGCCGCAGATATGTCGCTGATCGAGCTCGTCGATTAGTTTGACGCCGCTCACACCTTTTTTTCCCAGCAAAAGGATCGCGGACATGACACGGATGCGTGCACGTCGGGGAGCTTCGAATCTCGGGCTTCCCCTCATGCTGGTGACCTTCGTCCTGATGGGCGGGTTTCTCTACTGGCTCTTTCTCAACGCTGTGCCGGCTCCTGAGGCCGAGGTGAGCGAGACGGAGACGGCCGCTGAACAGGAGATCGTCGCCACTGACGCCGACATCACGACTCTCGAAGAAGCACCTGGCACCTATGAGGGCCAGACGATTCGGGTGTCGAATGTTTCGGCGTCGTCGAGCGTCGGGTCCGAGGCCTTTTTCATCGAGCTGCCGCGCACGCCGTTCCTGGTGAAGCTGGGACCGGAGCTCGTGGCAGCAGGGGTCACCGTTCCTTCGGGTAACGTGACAGTGGTCGGTCGCCTGGTGACGATGACCGACAGCAT
>CAYVPD010000293.1:0-2484 GCA_964453545.1 uncultured Gemmatimonadaceae bacterium | reverse complement strand
CGACCTGAACTTGAGGCTGGCCAAGAAAGTGCGGCGACGCACCCTTTCGTCGGGGGCTGACAACGGTGTCGCGGCTCTCGAGCAGGCGGCCGACGAATTCTTTCCCTGGCCCCGCGGACCGCTGGTGTGGTGGCCTCAGGCTCGCGCCGTCGACATCGAACTCGAGGGCTCAGCTGACGAAACGTCGGAGCCCGCCGTCATCGCCGGCGAACCGCCGCGCATGGCCGCGACTGCGGGCTGATTTCGCTCAGCCCGTTTAGAGCGTCCAGTCGCGTTCAAGCTTCGCGTAGCGCACCAACAAGCGCTTTCGGCCCACCGCTTCAAAGTCGACCGTGACCTTGGCGTCGCGCCCGAACCCGTTGACCTCGACGACCCGGCCTGAGCCAAAGGTGTCGTGCAAGACCTGCTCGCCGGGGGCAAAGGTCGGCGCATCTTGATTCAGCGACGGCTCGAACACGGTATCTGACACGAAGTCTCCCCCGGCGTCGTCAAACCGGCGCGATTCCTGACGACGGTGCGGGGTCGTGCCCTGGTCGCGGGCCAAGCGGGGCGAGCGCCGCGCCTCGACCAACTCCTCGGGAATCGACTCGGCAAAGGGCGAGAGCCGCCCGAACATGAACTCACCGGCCCGACGGCGCTGCCGGGCGTGGCAAAGCACGAGCTTGTCTTCGGCACGGGTGACACCGACATAAAACAGGCGCCGCTCCTCTTCCATCTCTGCGGGGTCATCATAGGCCCTGCTGAGCGGAAAGAGTCCGTCTTCCAAACCCGTAATGAACACGAACGGGAACTCGAGACCTTTGGCGTTGTGCAAGGTCATCAGCGTGACGGAGTCCGCGTCGGGATCGAGCCGATCGACATCGGCGACAAGCGCCACGCGCTGCAGATACAGGTCGAGCTCGCTGAAAGCATCACGCTCTTCCGGCTCCAACTCGTCAATGAGTTCGGCGTCGAAGTCCAGCGCCCCCGCAATGAGCTCCCGCACGTTATTCATGCGGTCTTCCCCGTCGGGGCCTTCGGCCTCCAGGTGCTCTTGCAGCTTGAGTTCATCAACGATGGTTTCGAGCAGGTCGCCAACCCGCGCCGTCGCAGCACGCGCCGACCAGTTCGAGATGAGCGTGGCAAAGGCCTCGAGACTGCGGGCCGCAGCCGTCGGAAGAGCGTCGATGCCCGAGGCCTCAGCGGCTGCTTCAAGCAGAGGGCGCCCATGCTCGGCCGCCCACGCCCGCAAGCGATCGATCGAGGTCTGTCCGATGCCGCGCCGCGGATAATTGACCACGCGCAAAAATGCGTCTTCATCCAGCGGATTGGAGATCAGCCGCAGGTAGCCCATCACGTCCTGGATTTCGCGGCGCTCGTAAAAACGCACCCCGCCGACGATCTGATAGGGCATGCCTTGGCGACGAAACGCATCTTCGAGTGCGCGCGCCTGGGCATTGGTGCGATAGAGCAAGGCAAAGTCGCGGTAGCTCGGCACGCCGACCGACTGCACGTACCGGGTGCGGATCTCCTCAACCACCACGCTTGCCTCGTCTGCCTCGTCGAAGCACTCCACCCGGCCGATGAGCTCCCCGCCCTCGCGGTCGGTGCGCAACGTCTTTCCCTTGCGATTGCGGTTTTCAGAAATGACCCGGTTGGCCGCATCAAGAATGACCCGGGTGGATCGATAGTTCTGCTCGAGACGAACCACCTCGGCACCGGCAAAGGTGGACTCGAAGTCGAGAATGTTGCTGAGGTCGGCGCCCCGCCATCCGTAGATGCTCTGATCGTCGTCTCCCACCACCATCAAGTTTCGATGCCGAGATGCCAGTTGTTCGAGCAACCGGAACTGCGCCCGGTTCGTGTCTTGATACTCGTCCACCAGCATGAAGGCGAAGCGGTCACGATACAGGTCCAACACGTCCGACTGCAGCGTAAAGAGTTCAACCGGATTCACCAGCAAATCGTCGAAGTCCATGGCATTTTGAGACTTGAGCGACTTCTGGTAAACGGGGTAAACCCGGGCCACGGTGCGCGAAAAGAGGTCGAACCCCTCAGCATGTGTCTCCGAAAACTCCGCAGGAGATACGAGTTGGTTTTTGGCCCCCGAGATCACGGCCCGCACAGCTTTGGGGTTGAAGCGCTTGACGTCGATGTCGAGCTGCTCAAGCACCCGCTTCACCTGACGGAGCGTCTGCTCGGCATCGAGGATCGAAAACGTATTGTCGTATCCGAGCAGGTGAGCATGCCGTCGTAGCAGCCGCGCGCCCAGCGCATGAAAGGTGCCCACCCACATGCCTCGCGGCTCACCCCCCAGCAGCATGGCAATGCGCTCGCGCATCTCGCCCGCCGCCTTGTTGGTGAAGGTCACGGCCAAAATGCGCTCCGGACCGACGCCATGCTCGTGCACGAGATGAGCAATTCGGGTGGTGAGCACGCGTGTCTTGCCCGATCCTGCACCCGCAAGAACCAGCGCGGGCCCCTCCAGATGTTCGACGGCGCGGC
>CAYVPD010000292.1:0-2492 GCA_964453545.1 uncultured Gemmatimonadaceae bacterium | reverse complement strand
GGTGGGCTCTGGGTCGACTACAACCTGATGACCACGGTGCCCGGACTGTTCGCCATCGGTGAGGCCAACTTCTCAGATCACGGCGCCAACCGCCTGGGGGCCAGCGCCCTCATGCAGGGCTTGGCCGACGGGTACTTCGTGATCCCGATGACCATTGGCAACTACCTGGCCGGCGTGAAACCGGGGCAGGTTGATGATACGCATGCGGCATTCTCTGATGTCGAGCGTGATGCCAAGCAGAAGATGGATCGCCTGCTCGAGGTCAACGGGTCACGAACGGTCGACTCGTTCCACATCGAATTGGGCCGCATCGTTTGGGATGCGTGTGGCATGTCGCGCTCCAAAGAAGGGCTTGAAGATGCCCTAAAGCGCATTCCGGAGCTGCGCGAAGAGTTCTGGAGCAATGTCTGTGTGCCGGGCTCAGGCGACACGCTGAACCAGTCACTTGAGAAGGCCGGTCGTGTCGCAGACTTCTTCGAGTTTGCCGAGACCATGTGCTACGATGCGCTGGCCCGCGATGAATCGTGTGGCGCCCACTACCGCGTCGAGCACACGACGCCCGAGGGCGAAGCGAAGCGCGACGACGAAAACTTTGCGCATGCCGCCGTCTGGGAATTCAAGGGCACGGGTGAGGCTCCGGCCGAGCATCGTGAACCGCTCGAGTTCGAAAACGTTCAGCTCTCGCAGAGGAGCTACAAGTAAGATGAAGCTGACCCTCCACGTCTGGCGCCAGACCAGCCCGAGTGACACCGGCCGTTTCGAGCGCTACGAGGCCAATGAGGTCTCGGAGCACATGTCGTTTCTCGAGATGCTCGATGTCGTAAACGAGAACATCACGAAGCAGGGTGGCGAGCCCATCGCCTTCGAGCATGACTGCCGCGAGGGTATCTGCGGCTCGTGCGGCATGATGATCAATGGTGTGCCGCATGGGCCACGCTCGATGACCACGGCGTGTCAGCTGCACATGCGCAGCTTCAAAGATGGCGACGAGGTTTGGATCGAGCCGTGGCGCGCGAGTGCGTTTCCGGTCATCAAAGACCTGGTGGTCGACCGCTCGCCGTTTGACGACATCATCGCGGCCGGTGGCTACATCTCGGTGCGCACCGGGAGTGCGCCCGACGGAAACTCGGTGCAGATCGCAAAGGCCGATGCCGACGAGGCCTTTGACGCCGCCACGTGCATCGGTTGCGGCGCGTGTGTCGCCGCGTGCCCGAACGCCTCTGGCATGCTCTTCACGGCCGCCAAGGTGACGCACCTCGGGCGGCTTCCGCAGGGCCAAAACGAGCGTTGGGATCGCGTGCTCAACATGGTTGAAGCGCACGACGACGCGGGCTTCGGCAACTGCACCAACCACGGCGCCTGTCAGATTGCGTGTCCGAAGGGCATCAGCGTCGACTACATCGCGCAGCTCAATCGCGATCTGGTGCGGGCGACGCTGCGGGCGCGGCCGGCAGCGGCAGGTGCAGAAAGTGAGTAAGCGCCTCGCGGGCGGGCGGGTTTCAGGCTGGGTCTCCGGCTTGGCACCGCATCGCCGGCTTGCCGTGCTGGCTCTGGCCCTTCTCGGTTCGCTTGCCGCCGTGGCGTGCGATGATGATCCGACAGGGCCTCAGACCCCCGAAGATGTCGAATTTGCGGCCTCGCTCGGGGTGAACCTCGCGGCCATGACCCGGCTTCCCTCGGGCGTCTACATCCAGACGCTGCAGGCAGGGGAGGGCGAGGCTCTGGTTGACGGCAGTCGCGCTCGGGTCGACTACGCGCTCTGGCTGCCCTCGGGGCAGGCCATCGATGCTGGCGAAGACGTCGAGTTTCCGATCGCAGCCGGCTCGGTGATCGACGGATTCCGCTTCGGTGTGATCGGCATGAAGCCCGGCGAAGACCGGCTGATCGTGGTGCCGAGCCAGCTTGGCTACGGCGCTTCGGGCGTGGCGGGGATTCCGCCGCACAGCGTGCTGGTGTTCCGGGTCGTGCTGCGTAGCTTCACGCCGGTCTGAGTTCGCGGGCGGCAGCTCCCCCCGAGTTGCACCGCGTTGTGGCGCCCCGTGCGGGGGTCCGTCTCCCCGGGGCCGCTCGCCTGGAGCAGGTTGAGTTTGGTGTGCGGGGCTCGCTAAGGCTCAGGCTGCAGGGTGCGGATTCGGTTGCGTAGGCTCCCGCGCCGCGCAGCCCTCGCGTTGCCCCTGGGAGCCAGCCCCCGCAGGGCCGCCGCCTCGATGCCACCCGCCGCGGCATCTTTGGCCAGGGGCTGATTGCGGCAGCACCGATGACACGTCCAGGCCGGCCGCGCCCCCTCACATGCGCGGCAGCGTCACCCCGTGCTGCTTCATGTACTTGCCCTTACGGTCGGCATAGGCGGTTTCGGGCTCCTGATCGCCCTCAAAGAAGAGCAGCTGTGCGATGCCTTCACCCGCGTAAATCTTGGCCGGGAGCGGCGTCGTGTTGCTGATCTCCAGCGTCAGATAACCCTCCCAGGTGGGTTCGAGCGGGGTCACGTTGAC
>CAYVPD010000291.1:0-2514 GCA_964453545.1 uncultured Gemmatimonadaceae bacterium | reverse complement strand
GATGCTCAAGCGTTTCGACGCCGAGGTCGGGAGCGTCTGAGCACCATCACGGCAGCTCGCTGACGCTCACCGAGAAGCGGCCCGACATGAAGTCGTCATATCCCTCGACCTGCAGGTAGTACGTTCCGGCAGTGAGTTGTTGGCCGATTCGGGGACCTCGGTACGAAAGGGCTTCATTCACTGCGGTAATACAAAGTGATGCTACAGCATAGCGTGCTGCGGTGGTTTCGACAGCACCCCACGGCCGTGATGTGTACGCCACAAGCGACAAACCCCGCCTCGGCCGAAGCCGAGACGGGGTTGCCATCACTCTCTACACCCACCGCCCCGAGAGGGACGGCAGCGCAGTCAGATCAATACCGAATCTGCAGCCCGATGTTGAACATGCGGGGCTGGCCGATGAAGATCTCAGCGTCGTCGGCATCATTGTCGCCATCGAAGCCGTTGAAGCGCGAGTTGTCCACGGCGTCCTGCACGTACATCTCGTCGAGCAGGTTGGTGACGTTGGCGAAGAGACGCACATCACCACCCCGGAAGCCCGGGAGCACGCTCGTGAGGTTGTACGAACCGTGGAAGTCAAACACGGTGTAGCCCGGTGCCTGCCACGACTGAACCGGCGTAGCGGTCTGCGTGGTGCGGCTGAACGGGTCGAACTCGCTGTAGTGGTTGCCGTAGGTACGACCCACAATCTGCAGCGACGACCCAGCGGCCGGGAACAGCGAGACGGCATACGACAGCGCCGACTGCGGCTGGTCACCCACGCGCAGACCCTCGATGTAGAACTGGTAGGTCTGCGTGTTGCCCGAGCCCTCATCCGGACGGTAGGTGCCCGTCACGTTCTCGAGGTACTTCCAGTTGCCCATTGACGCAGCGAAGTCAACGCGAACGAGCGATGACGGCTGCCACGCACCCTCGAGCTCGACACCCATGTGGCGGGCGTCCAGGCCGAGCAGGTTGACCAGACCGTCCTGACCTGCGCCATCGATGTTGCGGATGAACAGATTGCGCAGACGGTCACGCCAGGTGGTGTGGTAGGCATTGAGGTTCGCCGACAGACCACGCTCGAGCGAGCGGTACTGCAGTCCGCCCTCAAACGAGAGGAATGACTCGTTGGTCGGGTCTTGGTTGACGGCCTGCGCGCCAACGTCGATCACGCCATCAACGATCGGCACCTTAGACACCCAACCGAGGTTGGTGTAGGTCGACCACTCGTCGTTCAGGTTGTAGACCGCACCACCCTTCAGCTGATAGCCGGCAATGTTGCCCGACGTCAGGAAGAGCGGCAGGCCGTCAGCCCCCGGCACGAAGAAGTTCTCGCTGTCGTAGTTGATCTGTGAGATGCCGAAGACACCGAAGATCGAACCCTTCTGGCTGGTCTTCTCAGCCTGAGCGTAGCCACCGAGCCAGTCGACCGTCGTCTGGTCCCAGAAGTCGATCTTCGTACCATACGTGGCCTGCGTAGGGCCCGTGAACTGGTTGCGCGTGTTGAGCCAGTAGGCACCACCCAGCAGGTTGCGCACGTCACGGTAGTGGTCGATCTCGGCCGTACGCCAGTCGACACCCACTTCAGCCGTCAGGCCGTTGGCGAAGTCCTTGCGGAGCTTCGAAATCGCGCCGATGGTCCACTGCGAGTTGACCGAGCCGCGCAGAATGCCGCGCGAACCCTGTGCATTCGCACGGTTCCGGGCGATCGTGGCATCCCAGTCAGGGAAGCGCTGCGTGAAGCTGTAGTCCCACGCAAGCGAGCCGAGCGTGCCCGATCCACCACCCTGACCGCCGGAGAAATATCCAACCGTCGAGAGCGTGAGTCCGTTTCCGAAGTAGCTGTACCAGTTGAGGTTCAGCTGCGGCTTGTGGAAGAAGTTTTCACGCTCGCCCATGAACCCGGAAAGCTGACGACGGCTGAAGCCCGACGTCGGGCCCACCGAAGCGTAGTGCGGCTCGTTGTACGACGAGCTGACCGACCCAAGGTTGGGGCTAAAGAAGTCGTATCCGCTTTGTGGAGTGGCCTCCGGGAACTTGTTCAGCGCAGCCGGATCGTAGCCCTCAAGACCGCGAGCAAATTCATGGCTGATAGTGGCTGCGTTCAGCTTGTAGAGGTTCTGCCCGTGCGCCTGCGGTGCACCCACAGCGTAGAACTCGAGGCGGTTCTTCGGGTTCACCTGGAACGACGAAGCCACGTAGTAGGCCCACGCATCCGTGTAGGTACCGGCGAACATGCCGTCACCCGTCTTGCGTACGCCCGAAGCGGTCATGGCGAAGTTGCCGATCTCGCCCGTGTTGGCCACAGCCGTCGTCTTGAGGAATGCCGCGTTGCCGAACTCCTGCTTGATCGTCAGGCCGGCGTCGTTGCTGGCCGGATCGGTGATCACGTTCAGCGTACCACCGATGGCGGGGGTCGCGAGGTTGATCGCCGACAGACCGCGCTGGAGCTGGATCGAGGTGGCGGCGTCAGCCAAGCCATCCCAGTTCGACCAGTAGACCCAGCCGTTCTCCATGTCGTTGACCGGCACA
>CAYVPD010000290.1:0-2516 GCA_964453545.1 uncultured Gemmatimonadaceae bacterium | reverse complement strand
GATCTCACGCATTGCCGTGTGAAGCGCACCGGTTTGCGTGCGGTGGCACTCATCGACGAAGACGAAGATGTTGCCTTTCGCTTCGAACCCGGCTGGCAGTGCCTCCTTCAACTGTTCGATGAAGTCGCTCGTGTCGCCGGATTCGTCGTCGGCTTTCCGGCCGAACTTTTGGATCAGTGAACAGATCAGCCACGGCGACGGCGCGTTCAGCGTGTCGATCAGGTCCTTGCCGCTGCGGGTTCGCTCGATGTCTTCGTTGACTCCCTTGAACACTTTCTCGATCTGTTCATCGAGTTCGGTTCGGTCGGTGATCACCACGACTCGGGGGTCGACGATGTGCTCGCGGATCCATTTCGCTAGCCACACCATGGTCAGGCTCTTGCCTGATCCTTGGGTGTGCCAGATCACGCCGCCCTCGCGGTTCTCGACGTATGGGTGGGCGGCGCGGACGCCGAAGAACTGGTTGGGGCGGCACAGCTTCTTGACGCCGGCGTCGAACACCACGAAGTCGTGGATCAACTCCAAGAAACGGGCCTTTTCACACACCTGCAGCAGTGATCGGTCCAGGAGGTTCTCGACCGGGCTGTCTTCTTTCCAGGTGAGGTAGTACTTCTCGGGCGTTTGGATCGTGCCGTACCGCAAGCCCTGGGTGTCATTGCCGGCCATCACCCACTGCATCGTTGAAAAGAAATGCTGAATGAACTCCGGTCGCTGGTTGTCCAGGTTCTGCCGGATCCCCTCCGAAACCGACACGGTCGACCGCTTCAACTCGATCACCCCGAGCGCGATCCCGTTGACGTACAACACGACATCGGGCCGCTTCGTTGACCCGGCCCCGGTCTTGCCGACGACCGTGACTTCTTCGGCGACCGTGAACGTGTTGTTCAACGGCTGCGCCCAGTCGATCAACTCAACCGTCTCAGTCAGTGCACCATGCTCAGGCTTCACCTTCACGCCGTAACGCAACAGTTCATACACCTGCCGGTTACGGTCATAAAGGCTCTTCGTTGAGTCGTTCGCTGCCTTCTCGAACGTCTCCAACGCTTTCGTCACCAACGCATCTGAGTAGCCCCAGCCGTGCAGGTGCTCGGTCAGCACGTCGACCATCACGTTGCCGTTCTCCGCGTCCTCAAGATTGCCGGCGTAGTCATAGCCGAGTTGGTCGCAGAGAAGCTCTACGACGCGGTTCTGCGTCTTGCGTTCGATCTGCCCAATGTTGCTCATACGAGCCGCACCCTTCCCGACAACAACTCCTGCATCATCCCCTTCTTCACCAGACGCGTCTTTTCCCGCTGCGCAACCAGCGCCTCGATCTCTCCGTCCATGTCTAAGAGCACACCGGCAATCGCCTCCTGCTCCTTGAGCGGCGGCACTCGCACCACGATTTGTCTTAGTGAGGATTTCGACAAGCCGTAAACCTTTAGTCCGGCCGCAAGCGTCCTCGCCTGCAGTCGGAACTCAGGAGTCTCCGAGAGCAGCCCGACATAACCCGACGCAAAGACGCCAACTCGAGGCCGTAGTAGCACCGTGTGAAGACCGGCGACGACCTTCTGCTGACCGACACCACAGACCTCAACAGCCCTACCGACGCCCTCAATGTCTTCGGACGCATCTGCCAAAACTAAATCCCCGTCGGCAACAAGCGTCGCTGAGCCGGCAAGCCTGGGTTCTGCCCGTGGAAGCGATTCTCGAGAAAGATCAAGATGCGTCCCCCACTTGGCGTGGATGTCGCCGTAGTGGATGTATCCGATCTCGGCATTGTCAGACAGCTGAGCCCTCGACAGCGCAATCGTTCGGTGGAAAGAAAACAGAGAGCCGATTGCGCCTTGGCCCCAGTCGCCTGTAAATCCTGGGCGGCGAGCGCGGCCGCTGAGGAGTTGCTGCATTGCTGCCTGCTTCACATCTCGCTTCTTCGCAATCAGTGCGTCAAGCGCTTCGATCGCAGCATCCGCACTACCCAATGCTTCCGCAATCGTCTCCTGCTCCTTGATCGCCGGGAGAAAAAAGTGACCATTCAGGAGATTGGTTTTTGCAAGGTTGTAACGCGTAGAGCCTTGCGCCATCGGCCGAATAATCGCCCGGCCAGCGGGTGACCGGGTCAGGTAGGCGAAGAATCGGGCATCGAGTTGGGCTCCGGGGTGGGGACGAAAACCAAAACAGAAGCTGTTGAGGTGGGTTCCCTCCAGTTCCCCCGGGACGGCGGAGCCGAGCCCGACCTCGTCTGGCGTCTCAGATGATCCGTTAAAGATGACATCGCCGGCGCGGAGGCGAGACTGAGATTCCCCTGGCCGGACGCGGACACGATCGGTGCCTGATAGGCGAAGAACAACGTTCTCGATGACATTCATGAATGTCACGTACGCAGCATCACCATTCCCAAAGTCTGGGCTGGACTTACCGCTTAGGCCTCCGTAGGTCACGCCAAGATCGCCAAGGCGCACCTTCTCCCAAGCGTCCAGGGTCACCACGTCAGCCCCATCTTCTTGAGGTGACTTTCGACGGTGTTGGTCTTGGTC